>JAGLLG010000060.1 GCA_023140635.1 Candidatus Pacearchaeota archaeon
AGGTGAACGTGGAGATTCATGACGATTTTCACGGAACAGAGAAGCCACAAGAGGAATCTTTGATTCCTCCCAAGCTCTCTGAAACAATCCCCGAATTACCCAAACATACAACCATACCTAATAAAACTGGAACATATAAAACCGCCTACGATCCTTCGTGGTATGCCGAGCAACACGAACCTGTTAATAAAACTCCCAAGAAACTAATTCGAGAGATTCCTAAGAAAACCTTCGAGATAAATACTATGCCCGAGAGCAAACATGTCCTAAAACAAAACGGACCGATCTTCGTAAGAATTGACAAAGTTCAAGTAGCACAGAAAAATTTTGAACAAACGAAAGAGAAACTGAAAGAGATAGGGTCTGTTTTGGAAAAAATAAAAGATGTTAGATCGAAAGAAGAAGCTGAATTAAAAGGTTGGACAGAGGATATCGAGAAGATTAAATCACGATTATCTGAAATAGACTCAGGTATCTTCGACCAAATTTAATTATGAAATTAAATCAAAACGAAGTTTTGGAAAATAAGTTTTTCTACTTGCGAGAAATTTCTTTTTTCTAAAAAGAAAGAAATCATGGCATCAAAAGGAGAGCTCTATATCTCAGTAACTTCAGATAGTTATAGGAGGGCTAAGTCGCAGGTTCTAATTAGTCAAGCTGATTTACTTATCACACTAAGGAGATTGCATAACTTGAAAGTTTTAGCAAGGCGAAAAAACGACTTCAAAAAAGAATTATATCGACTTTTATATTCGACGTTATCTTCTATCGATTTAATTCAAGAAGAAATTCCGATGCCAAAAATCCCGAAGTCTATACAAAAAGAAGAACCTGTCAAATTAAAAGAGTCCCCTTCAAAACGAGACGCGGTTGAAAACGAACTAAGATTAATTCACGAGAAACTTCGAGAACTAAATTCCTAGATCGCCAGAGATACCTACTTTTTAAAAACCCTTATCTCTTTCATAAACTATGAACCGAAAAGAACTCATCAGAAAATACATTCAATTTTTCGACTCGAAAAACCACATAGAAATTAAGAACTCTTCACTCATCCCTGAGAACGACCCGACAGTCCTATTCACCACCGCTGGAATGCAACCATTAGTTCCTTTCTTGTCAGGTAAGAATCACCCTCGGGGAAAAAGATTAGTAAATGTCCAACGATGCATTCGAACAGGAGATATCGACGAAGTCGGGGACACATACCATCATACAATGTTCGAGATGTTAGGAAACTGGTCGTTAGGTGATTATTCCAAAAAAGAAGCGATAGAATATTCCTTCGAATTCTTGACGAAAGTCTTAAACTTGCCGATAGAAAGATTAGCGGTTTCAGTTTTCAAGGGTGACAAGAACGCACCAAAAGATGAAGAATCCGCAGAAACATGGAAGTCGTTAGGAATCCCTAAAGACAGAATAGTATTTTTACCGAAGAAGGAAAACTGGTGGGGACCTGCCAGCGAAACAGGACCTTGCGGACCAGATACCGAAATGTTTTATTGGAAGCTTAATGACAAACCCGCACCAAAAGTCTTCGACCATGAAGATTCAAACTGGGTAGAAATCTGGAACGACGTTTTCATGCAATACAACAAAGATAGCGAAGGAAACTATAACGAAGCAAAACAAAAAAACATCGACACTGGAATGGGCGTCGAACGAACCGTTGCCATCTTGAATGGACTCGAAGACAATTATCTCGCAGAAATGTGGAATCCTCTTATCAAAAAAATAGAATCCATTTCAAAAAAATCTTACGAAGGAAATGAAAGAGAAATGCGAATTATTGCAGACCATGTTAAAGCCGCAGCATTCATAATCGCCGACGGCGTTGTCCCTGGAAACGCCGAACAAGGCTACGTTCTCCGACGACTAATCCGAAGAGCAATCAGAAATCTAAGAAAGATCGAAGTTCCTATTTTGCAGATGGACGCGACAGCAAAAATCGCTAAAGAAGTAGTAAAGATTTACAATGACTATGCAATTCTAAAAGATAATAAAAACAAAATTCTCGAAGAATTAAAAAAGGAAGAAGACCGATTTCAAAAAACCCTCGACAAAGGACTGAAAGAGTTCGAGAAAATGTCTAAGGACAAAAACATCGACGGCAAAGAATCCTTCTTGCTTTACCAATCTTACGGTTTCCCAATTGAAATGATTAAAGAACTCGCAGACGAAAAGAAAATATCTGTAGACGAAAAAGCTTTCGAAAAAGAACTCGCAAAACATCAAGAGTTATCGAGGACAGCCTCCTCAGGAAAATTCAAATCAGGTTTAGCAGACAACTCTGAACAAACAACAAAACTTCACACAGCCTGTCACATGTTAAACGAAGCTCTAAGAATCGTCCTCGACAAACCGGACATCTACCAGAAAGGTTCAAATATCACGCCAGAAAGATTACGGTTCGATTTCAACTTTGATAGGAAATTAACCGACGAAGAAAAGCAAAAAATCGAAGTCCTAATCAATAAAAAAATTCAGGAGAACCTACTTGTAACAATGGAAGAGATGACGCTTGACGAAGCAAAATCCCTCGGAGCACAAGGTGTCTTCGACTCGAAATACGACGAGAGAGTAAAAGTTTATTCAATCGGAAAGTTCTCAAAAGAAATTTGTGCAGGTCCTCATGTAGAAAACACAAGCGAACTCGGGCAGTTTAGGATTATCAAAGAACAATCGTCGAGTGCGGGGGTAAGGAGAATTAAAGCAGTGTTAGAATAAGACTCTTGCAAGAACTGGGTATTTTTTTGTCAAAGTTTTAAGTGTTCTATGTAAATATTTCGGCTTTTCTGCATTTCTAAAAGGCTTAAAAAAAGGACTTTTACCGAGAGTTTCTACATATTGTGTACCTAATGCATTCTTAAAAGAACAATGATAACTATTCATCACTTTTTGGGTATCTTTTGCACCCCAAAAAGAATCCTCATAAGCAGTTTCAATATATCTCGTGTTCTCTGCATCTTCAAAGGACCTCCCAGAACTTATTTCAACATGCTCTGTGTTTTTTGCTTTTTTAAAGGAATTCCCATAACTCCCTTTTACATATTGCGTATTTTGAGCCTGCTCAAATGAATAATCCAAACTTCTTCCTACAAATTGTGTACCTTTTGCCAGATTAAAAGAACGTCCCATACTTGTAGCTACATATCCTGTATCTTTTGCCCACCTAAAAGAATTCCCACGACTATTTTTTACAAACTTAGTTCCTATAGCCCCTTGTCCAGAATTTTCACTAAACCCCTCGGCATAATCTAAATGATCTGCAAACATTCCCTGCTCTTTTCTCAAATCATTAATCTCCCCAGTACAAGCAAGAAATCCATATCGCTCACCAAATCCCATATCGGTTGCCCAGGCCATATCCTTAAAACCTTTAGCAGTAAGATACCTCACCGTCGTAACAAGCCCAGCTTCGGGGGTTCCAGAATAAGCTCTAATAAAATCTTCCAAATCCCCATGACTAATCAAACCAGCATTTACATCTTTTATTAAAGAGTCTCTCAATGAGTAGATTTTATTTACTCGAGGCGAAGGACTCGCACAATCAATTTTCACAATCTCCCCTATTCTACCTCCCTCGGCAAACATATTGTTCAACCTTCTTTTACTCGCAGAGCGTTTAGACCTTCCCTCTGGAGAAGATTTTAAATTTTTCATTATAACATAGTCCAATCTTCTTTTACTCGCAGAGCGTTTAGGTGTGAATCTCTTAAGATATTTTAAACTTTTCATCACAACCCGCAGTTTTTCAGATTTATAAACTTTCGGAATTTGTTGTCATTATAGGATTAATAAACAATCAAAGTAGCACCAGAATAATCACTTCTTCCCCAACATTCTCTCGATCTTTCCTAATTTTTTAAG
The DNA here is from genome assembly GCA_023140635.1 of Candidatus Pacearchaeota archaeon. GTDB lineage: Archaea > Nanobdellota > Nanobdellia > Pacearchaeales > GW2011-AR1 > JAGVXH01. The sequence continues at coordinate 3,871 of JAGLLG010000060.1, forward strand.
AACATTTTCGATCTCTTTCTCTGATCTCCTATTCACCTTATAATCATATTCCATTTTCGTCCGATCTTTTTGCGACTGTCTATTCTGACTCATCAAAATAACAGGTGCCTGAATTGCAGCTAAACATGACAGGATTAAATTCAATAAAATAAACGGATAAGGATCCCAAGTATTAATCCAAGCATAAACATTTACAGATATCCAAAAAAACAAAAAAACAAAAAAACCCATAATGAAAGTCCAACTCCCCGCCCATTTCGACAAACTATCAGCCGCCCTCTGACCAAACGACTCTGGACCATGAACAATCTTTTTAATAGGCATCACCTGTTCCATAAATCCTTTACGAAAAATCCCTTTATATAATTAGTGTCTATTAACCATCGCTTCAGCTTCACAATACATTGGCCAATGATTCCGTACTTCATTATTTAATTTCTTTTTAGCAAAAACTTTAGCAAAAACTTTAGCAAATCCCTCCTCGACCCATCTTACCCCTACCTCTTCAGAACTAATTTTTCGTTTCTCTCGGTCCCCTAAGATATATCTATGATCTACGAGGCATCTCAACTGTACTAGCATTCTTTCATTATAAGTCATAGATGCAATTTTCTTCTGGGCACAATTAATCCAACATCCATCACTAAGATCTTCTAGGACTTTTTGCATACGCCTTCTTATTAATATCTGAGAAATATCCCTAGAAGCAACTATTTCAGGAGAAATCAATTCCCTAAAGAAACAATATTCTTTTTCACCAATTTCGCAACTGTAACCCCCCATAACACTAAAGATTATTAGAATATCAACTTTAAAAATATTTCTTTAGTTAATCTTTTAAACTAAAGTAATTATTTGTTATCAAGCTCTCGTAGTCTAGTGGCCAAGGATGCCGCCCTCTCAAGAGGTAGGAAGTTTTAGTCGATGAGATATTAAACTTCATGTCTACTTGGACAACTACCAATAATCTCCTACGAGATTTCATTGGAGAACGGCGGTGACCCGAGTTCAAATCTCGGCGGGAGCGTTCAGAATTCTTAATACGTGCATACCTCGTGGTTTAATAGCCAGCGTCGGTAAAGAAATATATGCAAGACATACATAATTACAAACGAACATTGGAGAGGCTGATTGAAAGGATAGAAAATGAGGAAAAGTTTTCTCCCGAAGATAGAAAGATTGCCTTATCATTTAAGGACGACCTTCTAGCCAATAATTTAAGTTTACCAAAAGTTGCAAGATATTTACAGCATATGATTTGGTTTAATCGAACCTTTAAGAAAAACTTTTCTGATGCTAATATTCAGGATATAAAAGAAATAGTTGCTGGATTAAATCAGTCTGACTATTCTGAGAATACAAAGAAGAGTATTAAGATAGGCTTAAGAAAATTATACAAATTTATTAGAGGGGTTGAGGGCAAAGGAAAATATCCTCCAGAAGTTGCATGGTATACAGTTACGATATCTAATTCAAAAAAGAAAATGCCAGAAGAACTTTTGACTGAAGACGAAATGTTGAGAATCATCAAGTTATGTACTTGTGAAAGAGACAGAGCCCTTATAGCGGTTCTTTGTGAATCTGGATGCAGGGTTGGAGAGATTGGAACTATGAAAATTAAACATATCTCATTAGAAGAACACGGCGCTAGATTAACCGTCGATGGGAAAACGGGAATGAGGAAAATTTTAGTTGTCAGCTCAGCACCTTATCTCCAAACATGGCTCAATCACCATCCAAACAATGAAAATCCTGATGAGTTTCTTTGGATAAACTATCGGGGCAGTTTGTTGAGCTACGCAAGAATTTCTAATATACTAAAACAATCCGCAGAGAAAGCGAGAATCAAAAAAAGAGTTTATCCTCATTTACTCAGACATTCTCGTGCAACGATTATGGCTAAATGTATGACTGACGCCACAATGAAACATTATTTCGGATGGGCTCAAGGCTCAAATATGGCAAGCGTGTATATTCACATGTCTGGAAAAGATACAGATGACGCAGTCTTATTAGCAAACGGAATAGAAGTCAAAAAGGAAACCCGAGCCTCTAGATTAATTCCTACAACATGTTTAAAGTGTGGTGTTAAAAATGAAATGACAAATAAATTTTGCAAGTCTTGTGGAATTCCATTAAGCTCAGAAGAAGCAGAAAAAATAATCAAGGAAGACGAAGAGAAAAACAAAACAGACGAGTTAATGAATGAGTTTGTAAAAAATCCTGATTTTTTGCGGATGTTAGTTAAGAAGATGGCTGAAATGAATATAGGATGATTATCTACTAAGGCTCATGCTTGTTCGTCCATCTATCACCATAGTGTAACAAGCAATTCTTTCAAATAAGCTTACGAAAATTATCAACTTCTCTTTTTTCCTTTGATATGGGGGTCTTATAAAATTTTTCCTCAATAAGTTCTACAAAATTCTCAAGTTCAGCTTTGGTCTTCAAAAGATACTTTCCATCTTTTTTCTTAAGCTTATTTTTATATTGTTTATCATACTTCTCATATTTTTTCATTAATTCGGGATCAGATATATTAATACCGCTATCAAGCAGTTGTCCTAATCTTTTCCTAAACTTATCTGTAGCATTGTCTAAAATAGAATCCTTAAAAACAAACTTATCTTCCGCGAAAAAAGCCTTGACTTCTTCTTTTGTCGCCTCCCTATAAAATTTAACGGCCTCCATAAGTACTGATTTTAAGGTATTAAACTTCCTGAAATACAGCTTCTTGTCAGAGATATTATAAAAAACGTCTACCCTTGACGAAATAGTAATTTTATCATCTTCTCTCTTGAATGTTGGAGCGTCATTAAAACTTAAAATCTTTTTTGATTTAATATGTTCTGTAGGAAATATTCTTTTTAGGCAAACATTATTTGAAGTAGAGTCTACCAAATAAATTAAATCAATATTTTTATATTCTTCTTTCCGAACAAGATTATTATCTGTTGAATCTGTATTTAACTTTACATTGGAGAATAAAAGATTTTCATCATCTCCGGACAATTCGATATAATAAATCTCATTGTCATCTAGGTTAGAATTAAGATTCTCAGTAAAATTTACTGGCGTATAATCTGCAACACTAAAAGAAAAAGAATCTTTAATGCTACTAAAATCCTCTGAATCTTCTGGAAATAAGATTACCTGGACTCCATCCTTCAATCCTGCGAATATAGTCTTTGCCATGTTATTTTTCTATATCTAAAAAAGTATAATTATTTATTCTTTTTAGCTTCAATGATTTGATGGCCTTTCTATCTTTTACATCCTTCCTTTTTGATATCAACATATAACTAGAAGTCTTTGTATTAATTTCATAAAATCTATACCCAAAGAATAACCAATAAAAATTAAAAAAAGACACATTTTCAAGTTTTAACCAAATAAGAAAGATAACACCCATTATGATTGAAGTCTCTAAGGTATTGGCAAGGAACCCATTTAGGTCTAAGCTAATTATAACCAATCCTAAATATATGGGGATATATAAAAATTCTACTGGTCTAATATTTTCAATAGAACTCTGATTATCCATGCCCTTTCTTATTCTGACTGCAAACAAACATAAAAAAGACAGGACTAAACCTACTAAAAAATAAATCGTATAATTTACCCAAGACGAAAAATTAAAGATCAAAATTTTGTTACTTATTAAATAAAGCAATAAAAAAAGATAAAATGAACTAATAGATAAGAATAATTTACTAGAGAATAAAAAAATAAAGAGAATCTTCGGAAAGCTCACTAATTTGACAATAACTTTTTTCATCGTATCACTCAACCACATTTACAGATAATCCAGAATTCGGCAATGCAATTCCTAATTCCGTGGACATGCCTTGATGCCCTCTCAAATCCTCTAGTAAAATAGAAGGGTCTGGCTCCATTCCAATTTTCGCATCAGATTCATATCGATGAACGTCAGATTCTTTAGCTCGA
>JAGLLG010000061.1 GCA_023140635.1 Candidatus Pacearchaeota archaeon
AGAGCACTGGACTTTTAATCCAGGTGTCGGGGGTTCAAATCCCCTCGGGGCCATGAAAATTTAAAATAAAATTAATCAGGATTGTATAGCTTTAAATAATCTAATCCCTCTCGCTCTCCATGTCTTACAAATTTTTGAACCACACCGCAGATGTAAAATTTAGAGTTGAAAGTCCAACTATCGAGGAGATGTTCAGTTCTGCAGCAGATGCCTTAAATGAAACTATTCGTGGAGATATTAAGATTTTAGAACAGGAAGAAGAAAAATTTGAAGTTGAAGGAAAAGATTTGGAAGGATTACTTTACAATTTTTTAGAAGAATTTTTATTTTTATTAGACGCTGAAGACTTTTTAGCAGCAAAAATTAAGAGTATTAAAATTGATTTAGAAAACAAAAAACTAAATTGTATTATCTTGGGAGATAAAGCAGAGAACTACAAATTCACCAACGACGTTAAAGCAGTAACCTACAACGGAATGTTTGTCAAAGAAAAAGAAGGTAAATTTATTTGTGAGATAGTTTTAGATGTATAAAGAAACATTAAAGAAAATATCTGAGACCGAATATGAATTACCTAAAACTGGAAAAATGAATGTTCCTGGAAAATTATTTTTATCTGAAAAACTATTGAAGGATGTCGAGGAAAACACCCTTAAACAAATTGCCAATGTTGCGATGCTGCCAGGAATCCAAGAATATTCTATCGGACTTAGTGATATGCATTTAGGTTATGGTTTTCCCATTGGTGGGGTCGCTGCTTTTGACATTGATGAAGGCGTTATCAGTCCTGGAGGGGTCGGATACGATATCAATTGTTCAGTCCGTTTATTAAGGACTAATTTAAAAATAAAAGACTTGAAAGGAAGAGAAAAAGAAATTGCACATTCATTATTCAGAACTATTCCCTCTGGAGTTGGTCGAGGTGGAAAGTTAAATTTAACTAACAAAGAATTAGAAAACGTTTTAATCGACGGTGCACAATGGGCTGTTAAAAAAGGTTATGGCAAGAAAGAAGATTATCTACATATCGAAGAAAATGGAAAGCTAGAAAACGCCGACCCGTCTACAGTATCACAAAGAGCGAAGAGTAGAGGTATGCCTCAATTAGGTTCCCTTGGGGCTGGCAACCATTTTTTAGATGTATTACTCGTCGATGAAATCTTCGATAAAGACATTGCAAAAGTTTTTGGTTTAGAGAAAGGACAAATCGTAATTATGATTCACTGCGGTTCAAGAGGACTTGGACATCAAGTAGCCTCAGATTATATTAAATTAATGGACGAGAAATACGGGCATCCCAAATTCGACAGAGAACTAGTAAATGCTCCGATTAAATCCGAACTTGGACAAAAGTATCTAAAAGCAATGGCTTGTGCTGCGAATTTTGCATTTGCAAACAAGCAGTTAATTACACATTGGATTCGCGAAAACATGAAAAACTATTTCCCAGATTTCAAAGCAGAAGTTGTCTACGACATTTGCCACAATATTGCGAAATTTGAAAAACATATTATCGACGGAAAAAAGAAAGAAGTTTTAATTATGAGGAAAGGTGCAACGAGATCGTTCGGACCAGGCCGAGAAGAGATTCCTGAAGACTATAGAAATATAGGTCAACCAGTTTTGATTCCAGGCACAATGGGAACTGCGAGTTATGTTTTATGCGGAACAAAAAAAGCGGAAGAAATTTCATTTGGCTCGACGGCACACGGTGCGGGACGGGTAAAAAGTAGGACTCAAGCACATAAAGACATGACCTTCGAAGAAGCAAAAAAGGATATGGAAAAAAGAGGTATCTTTGTTGAATTCGGTAACAGAAAAGGTTTGATTGAAGAATCCCCGTTTTCTTACAAAAACATCGAAGAGGTTGTTAGAGTTTCCCACGAAGCAGGGATTGGGGAAAAAGTTGCAAAACTAAAACCTCTCTTAGTGGTAATTGGATAATGAAAAATTAATAGGAGGTAGATTTATAAATTCCAATTACAATAATAAAACTATGAAAAAAAGAGGGGAAGGCGCCCAAAAAAAGATTATAGTTACGATTGCTATCATTCTATTACTAGGAATTAGTTCTATTACAGTATATAACAGTAGATACTTCGCAGAAAAAAGAGGGGAAGCAAAAGAAGTAGAAGCAGGATATCAATATTGTATTGAAACAACTGAAGTTGAAAACAAAGAAGAGTATTGTAAGTATAGTATAAACCTTAGATTTGCAACTATGACTCAAAATAAAAAATATTGTGACGAAATGCCTCTAGAAGAATTAAAAGAAGAATGTCTAAATGAAATAAAAAAAATAAAAGAGGAAACACCTCCTTTCCCATATTAAAATGAATACAACAGCTAAAAAAACAATACTAATGCTAGTAATGATTGTTATTCTAAGTAATTTTGTCTTAGCTGATTATGTTAAAGTTATTTCAATAAATGTTGCAGACAGCGGGACAATGTTTGCAACAGACTTTACAGAAACATTAAGAATTTATAAAGATGGTAGATGGACAAAAAGCCCCATAAGTGTAGCCGGAGTTACTCCTCCATGTTATTGGACTACCTATCCTCCAGCCACAGGCGCATGGGTTACTTTCCCTGCTAGAGGTTTTTGGTCTTGCGGACCACTAAATCGGATTGGTTACATCCACAATGACTTTAGCACTGACAATAATTATGATTATATGAGAAAATGGAATAACTATCCATTATACAATGAATTAAACTTCAATCAAGCTAATTGGAAGATAACCTGTACTGAACAATATGGACAGAACTTGGGAGAATCTTCTGGATGGATTTATTCCCCCCCATTGGATTATCCTTGGTATCAGATAGAATATCCAAATCCAATTATCATTAGCCCTTGTTGGGGAATAACAGTAAGTCTTATTAGTGCCACTGCAGATTATGTTGATTTCCGTATAGAAGACAGGGGACACCAATACCCTCCTTGGCGTCCATCCGGTGATGGTAACTATTGTCAGGATTATGATCCAGGTTGCGGGGGAAGAAGCATTGGAGGACTAGAAATAGGTTACGAACAAGTTTGTACATTGGATAATTACACAGGCTGCATAGATAACCAAAGATGGAGATATGATTCATGCAACAATCCTTATGAAAATATAGAAAACTGCACTGGAAGTTGTCAAGCAGATAGTTGTTGCGATTGCACTCTGGGAACTTGTTGCTCGGACGGATGCAACTACGACGCTGCGGGAACTATATGCGACGACATAGACCACTGTTCCGGAGAAACCTGGTACACCGGACACAATTGTGACGATGCAGGCTCATGCACCGACCACCGAGGTCCTCAAGATAAAGACGACGACGAGAGCTACTGCACCTCGACAGCAAACGACTGCATTCCTAGAAACTGGGATGTAGGAGGGAAAGTCGCGAAAAAAGAGTGCTGCGGTGACGACGCTGGAGAATTCTACGACGGTGCAGGAACTTGCGACGGAACACACGCCTGTTGCGATTCAGCATTGGAATATGTCATGGGAGGAAAATGTGTCCCAGATTGTATTAAACCACGATGGGAGAATTTATTTGAAAATGAAATAACAGATGCAAACAAAGGAGACACAGTAAGACTAGTTTTAAGAAACACAGGCCTATCCGAAGGTGATACAATACAATTTGAGATTTACGAAGGAAGTGATGCTATTATGACCAGTGCTGACGCAATTATTGGAACGGTAGATAATGGAGTTGTTGTAGCACATTGGACTATCACTCAAGAAGATTTAGATAAGACTATTAGTTTGAATAATTTTTACCTTACAACAAACTTCTCAGGAGAAGTTAGTAATTATCTAAGTATTTTCAAACGTTACGACAATACACCAACAACAACAGATGTAATTTCTCCAAGCTGCGGGAGTTACTTTGATGCGGGTCCAGGAATAGTAGATATAACCGTTAGTGCAGAAGATGATGACGATTTAGTCGAGGGAACTCTAAGTGTCAATGGTGTCCAGATTGCAACTTTTGGAAACAGAAATGTGACAACAGGTTATACTTTCTCAACAGGAGGTAATTATAAAATTGTAGCTGAAACAACTAATAATCGAGGTCAACAGAGTAGAACAATTTCAAATGTGATGGTGATTGATACAACAATCGACGGAGAATATGTTGCAGCTTGTATTACCAGTCCAGAAGACTATAGTAATATTCCAACGAGCACTGTTAAGTTTGATGCATCAGATAGCTTAGGTATTAGATATAACGCAGCAACAGGAATTACCACAAAAATTAATCCAAGTGGTTTGGATTTTGATTGGTCTTTCAGCGACGGTAGGAACAACCCACACCATTTAGGAACAACTGAATTATCCTACAATTTTTTCAAGAACTTCCATGCTGTAGGAAGTAACTGGGCAACATTGCAAGTATCTATTATTTAAAGTTAATAAGGAGGTAGATTTATAAGTTCTGCTTACAAAAATAAGACTATGAAAAAGAGAGGATTATCACCTGTGATTGCCAGTATCTTTATGATTCTATTAGTAGTAGTTTTAGCAGCTTTAATTTTTTTATGGGCTAGAGGTTTTATTAGCGAACAAATTGAGAAATTTGGACAACCTATTGATAACTTATGTAAACGAGTTGACTTTGAAGTACAGAGAGTCCAAGGAGAAGTCAGCGAGGATGCACTAGAGGTTGTTAATCGAGGAGATATAGATATCTTTCATCTAGATATTACAATGTACAGAGACGGTAATTCAGAAATCAGTAGGTTTAAATTTAAAATTGATGCGGGACAATCTATAAAAAAAGACGTATATTTGAAAATGGAAGATGGTAGTATCCCCGATAAAATTGAAATTCGTCCAGCATTGCTAGGAAGTGTAAAAGGGAAACATTCAAATAAGGTTTTTACTTGTAAAGATATAAGTAAAACTATATAGATATCGTTCAAATAAGTTAATCACTAACGATAAATATCAGTGAAAGGAGGTTAAAAAATATATGAATAATAAAAATGGTATAAGTGCCGTCGTTGCTACAGTCTTAATAATCTTAATTACTGTCGCTGCGATTACAATTGTTTGGGCAGCTATTATTCCAATGATTAATAATCAACTAGATCAGGGGACTATCTGTTTGGATGCAGTTTCACAATTATCTATTATGGACGCAGGTTACACTTGTGTAGACCTCGGAGCAAGCGAACTTTCTATACAAATCAAAAAAGGAGCTAAGAATTTTGAATTAGCAGATATACAAGTTTTAATCTCCTCAGGAGGAAATGTTGAATCCGTTAACCTAGTAAGCTCTGGTGCATACAAGTTAGAGGATCTTCCAGGTTCAAACGAAGAAAAAGTATTCATTCTAGATATAGCTGGCATGGGAACGGTAGACAGTGTCAAGATTGCACCTGTCGTAAAAGTTGGAAACACTCAAGAAGCTTGTAGTGTATCTTCAACTAAGACATTATTAGAATGTTAGTTTAATTTATTTCTCGGCTCTACGGAGCCGTTTAATTTTTTTATCAATGGGTAAATATATAAAGAAGATTTCTATTTTATTATTATGAGGCGATTAGTAAATCAACGTGGACAAATTTGGGTAGAGACAGTAATCTACACATTGATTGGTCTTGCGATAATTGGACTAGTATTGGCAGCTGCAAAACCAAAAATTGATGCAAAAAAAGATGAGATAATTATCGAACAAGCAATTGGAGCATTAATGAATATTAATGATAAGATCTATGAAGTCCAAAGAGCTACGGGAAACCGTCGTGGAGTTGGATTAACTATAGGAAAAGGAAAGTTTATTGTCAACATGGCAGAAGATAAGATTTCTTGGGTAATCGAGTCAAGTTTTGAATACAGTGAAAAGGATATGGTGGTATCTTTGGGGAGTTTAGATATTTTAACTAAAGAATCAACACCTTGGGAAGTTACACTAGAAGAAGATTACACAGTAGATATCCAATTTGAAGGACACACAGAGGGGATAAAAGAACTAAATGCTGCATCTACACCTTATGAGCTAATCATTGAAAACAAAGGCACAGACGCCGCAGGAAATCTTGTTATAGATTTGAGTATAGCCTAATCTAAAATTTTTTATTGACCGTACCAGAAGTTTTGTCTCATAACATTAATAAACGAAAGTTTCTTTATTCCAAGATGAATATAAAAGGGGTGAAATCCAGATTATAAAGTTTGCATGATATTTGCTGGCTCAAAAATCTAAAAATCTTTAAATGGAAAACATCAAAATAAATCTTAATCCATTAGTACCTGCAATCCCCCAATTCGACGATAAAACTAAGATTGATGTACGTTATATGGTGATCGAACCATATGTTTCAATCCATATTTATTATGATGTAAAAACGGGAGAGATTATCTATGATATAGAAGATCCCATTCTTAATGAGGAAGAAAAGAAAAATCTTAATCGAATTGAGTTAGCAATGAGAGAAATTGTTAATCTTAATCTCCTTGAAGGAGAAAAGACGAATGAAAATCTGATTGATTATTTCAATAAAACGTCACAGTTGATTATTTCAGAGCTAGGATTAGCTGTTGAGGAAGAATCATTTAAAAAAATATTTTATTATCTCTACAGAAATTTTATTGGATTAAATGAGATTGAACCAATGATGAAAGATTATTTTATCGAGGATATCGAATGTAATGGAGCAGGAGAACCGGTTTACATTGTTCATAGGGTTTTTAGAAATATTAAAACTAATCTGAAGTTCGAAGATATAAACAAACTATCAAATTTCGTAGAAAAGTTAGCACAAAAAACTGGACGTTATATTTCCTATGCTTCTCCAATGCTGGATGGTAGTCTACCCGACGGATCTAGAGTCAATGCAACCTATACCCAAGATATTAGTTCAAAGGGTCCAACATTTACAATTCGTAAATTTACCAAAACTCCATGGACACCTATACAGCTAATGGGTTTCCATGAACTTAGCCCTGAAATGCTTGCTTACTTTTGGATTCTTCTACAATACCAATCAAACATCATGATTGTTGGTGGAACTGCTTCTGGTAAAACGACGTTGCTGAATGCTCTAGCATTTTTTATCCCACAAGAAAATAGAATTGTTTCAATTGAAGATACTCGTGAGCTAAACTTACCGAAGGAGAACTGGTTACCTTCTGTTGTTAGAACTGGAGTCTCAGGCCAAGGTGTTGGAGATATTGATATGTTTACCCTGCTTAAGGGATCATTTAGACAGAACCCGGATTATGTAATTGTAGGTGAAGTAAGAGGTAAAGAAGCGTCAGTATTATTCCAGGGTATGGCCTCTGGTCACGCTTCAATATCTACAATGCATGCAGACTCAGTTGATTCAGTTATCCAAAGATTAGAAACACCTCCAATCAGTCTTAGCCCAATGCTGATTAATAGTTTGGATGCGATAGCCATCATGACGCACGCTATTGTTAACGGTCACGAAACACGAAGACTTCGAGAGATTGTTGAGGTTGTAAAAGTTGATAAGGATGGAAACGCGTCGACAAATACACCGGCTAGTTGGAATCCTGCAGACGATAAGTTTTACTTTAAGAAAGGGAGTAAAATGTTCGACAAGATTTCACTAAAATATGGTCTTTCCCAGGAAACTCTACAAAGAGAATTCGAACTTCGGACTAAACTTCTCTCTGCTTTTTTCCGAAATAAAGTTCTTGGATACGAAGAAGTTCAAAGAGTCATTAATGATTATCAAAAAAACCCTCAAGATGTATTGAAGAAGTATGGCATTACATAATATTATAAATAAAATTCTCTAAGATATAACATGATTAATATTGAATTCGTCGGACAACTAATAGATTCTATAGACTCTGCAGTCTTAAAATTAGAACAAGCTATTGAAAAGAAAAAACTCGATGAAGCAAATAAACTCCGTACTTTCATTTTTGACTTACACCTCCAAATTGACAAGGCAATAAAAAACAAAAATGTTTGAAGACTTAAAAAAGAATATTGAACAAGAGAAAAAGATTATTACAGATATGCATTCAATTCAAATAGGTATGAAAGAGGATGTAAGCAATAAACAATTTTATCTTTCAAATTTTAACGCATTATCTCAACAATTGGTTCTATTAAATAAAGCAATACCTGAGTTATTAAAAGAGTGGTCCCCGATTAAGAAGTTTGCTGAAGAACCTAAAAAAACTCTTAAACTTAAGAAAGCAAAAAACCAAACATCAAGCATAACCAAACCAGCAATGATTAAGATGGACTACGTTTCCCCATCTACGAAAGAGAAAAAATATATTACAATAGATAAAAAAGATAAAAAAGAGTTTCTTGAAAAGCTAAAATTATCCGGAGAAAGTTTAGAGGAATTAAAAAAGATAAAAAATAAGGAATTAAAGAATGTGTCAGTTAACAAGCCAAGCGTTTATGCTAAAATGTCTAATAGATTTTTTTTAAAACACTCTGAAAAACTTGTTCCCAAGTTTAGCAGCCTCTATAAAGATTTAAAAAAAGCGAATATCAGATTCTTATTATCAACTTATTTATCTATGGCGATAATGTCAATAGTCATATCCTTTATTGTAGGTATTTTAATTTTTGGAATTATAATTCTTATTGACCCCAACAGTTGGATTTCTTTTTTAATTCCCTTTGGTTTAGCAGGTCTAACGATGGCAGGATTCTACTTATATCCTGCAAGTGAAGCTAGTTCCGTCCAGAAGAAAATTTCCCAAGAATTACCTTTCGCGGCGATTCATATGGCTGCAATTGCTGGTTCAAACATTGAGCCAACCAAAATTTTTAAGATTATTGCAGAATCAAAAGAATACATCAACATCGGAAAAGAAATGAAAAAGATAATCGCACAAGTAGATATCTACGGTTACGATCTAGTAACAGCTTTGAAAAATGTAGCAGGACAAACATCCAATAAAAAACTTGAGGAATTATTCTCAGGGTTCGCTACAAATATTGCTACAGGTGGAGAATTAAAAAATTATATTGAAAAAAAAGCGGAGAACTATCTATTAGATTACAGACTAGAACGAGAAGAATACTCTGATCTAGCAGGAACATTCATGGATGTTTATATTTCTATTTTAATCGCTGCACCACTAATCCTGATGATGATGTTTATTGTTATGAATGTTGCTGGACTCGGAATGGCAGGCTTATCAATTACAAGCTTACTCTTCTTGAGTATTATAGGTATTATAATTGTTAATATTATTTTCCTCGCCGTATTAAATGCTAAACAACCAAGCGTATAATGAAACTTGAAAAAACACATTGGATAGGAATTGGGATTGGAATAGCGATGGCTATAGCTTCTATATGGATATTTAATGGAAGTAGATTATTATATTTTCTTCTCATAATCTCATTAATCATTAGTATTCTCCCTTTTATGCTAGGCCTTATTTTAAGTCAAGGTCTGAAGAAAAAGAAAGAGGAAAAATTTCTAGAATTTTCTCGAGACTTAGTTGAAAATGTTAGATCAGGAACGCCAATTAGTAAAAGTATCATTAATTTAAAAAACAGAGATTACAAAACACTTAATCCACATATTCAGAAATTAGCTAATCAATTGATGTTGGGGATTATTTTAACACAAGCATTAAGAACATTTGCGAAAGATATTGACAGTAAAACAATAACTAGAGCAGTAGGACTTATTTCCGAGGCTGAACGGGCAGGTGGAAAAATAGAATCAATATTAGAATCAGTCTCCAAGTCTATTAATCAAATTGAAAATTTAAAGAAAGAGCGAAAAGCGGCCGTTTCAAACTTAATAACTCAAGGATATATTATTTTCATGGTTTTTATCATAATCATGTTAGTTTTAGAGTTTAAAATTCTACCACTAGTATCTGATCTATCTGGTAGTGAGGGATTAAATGTGGAGATTAACACAATGAACCCTGATGAGTTTAGTATGCCTATGTTTGTCATGCTTCTAGTACAGTCCTTTTTTGCAGGACTCGTAATTGGAAAAATTTCTGAAGGAAGTATTAAGGATGGAGTTAAACATTCCTTTATTTTGCTCACATTGACGTTATTAATAACAACCGGAGCTAAAGCATTATTTGCCTAGGTAATTTTATAAATATGGTTGTAATCTAAGAGTTATGGTGGAAAAGAGAATGTTGGGAAAAACGGGTGCTGCACACCTTGAAATAATAATTTCATTCATATTTTTTATGGGATTCGTATTCTTCTTATTACTCCTACTCAAGCCTTATGATACCACAACATTGTCTAGTTCCGTTATTGCAGGACTCTACGATTCCTTTGAAGAAGAGATCCATACAAATTTAACAAACCTCTTTCTAAAAGCCAATTATACGGGGGCAAGCTCTTGCTTTTATATTCAATTACCTCCAGGAATTTTTAAGTACAATCTTACAAATAGCCTAGTTAGGAATGTTTCTGGTGGTTGGATAAAGTCAGAATTTGAGAATGGAAATTTAAATATCAATTCTAATGATATTTTTTACAAAGTTGCTATTTCTCCAGAATTTAATAGCGACGATTTAAACGGATGTGAGCAACTATCTAATTATTCTCTAGGGAGCTTAATTGAATGGAGAGTAAGTTCTTATAATTCATTGGTAAATATGTCAAACAAGTACACAAATGATTATGAAAGTTTAAGGAATGATTTAAATATTCCAGAAGTCTTTGATTTTGGGATTACTTGTGAAGAACTTCCAGAGATTAATATGGAACGTCTTATACCAAGTTTAGGAGATGTAATAGCTCGAGACTATATCCTCGAAGTTTTAAAAGATACGGGAGAAGTTATAAATGCTAGATTCACAATAAAAGTATGGTGATAAAAAATAATAGGGGTTGGATTAGAATTCTAGAAGCAACAATTGCAGTATTAATGGTAACTGGAATTCTGATCGTTGTTTATTCCAGACATAATGATACAAACCCCAGTCCAGAGGATTATATCTATAGTCTACAGAAACAAATACTAAAGGATATATCTTCTAGAAGCGATTTAAGAAATTACGTATTAACAGAGAATACCAATCTTTTAGATAATTATGTAGATAAAAAAATTCCTGAAACATTAAATTATTCGCTGAAGGTTTGTAATCTTACTAACCCTCCGACACCATGTAAACTAGATGCAGCAGAGTTTATTGCTACAAAAGATGATGATATTTACGTAGAAGAAGTTATTATTTCTGCAGATTTTGAAATCTATGATCCTAAGGTAGTAAAACTATTTGTTTGGGAATATGTTAGATAACCTTACAAAGTTACGATTTTTTAAGTGAGGCCGATTAATTCGTAAGGTTTATTAGTTTAGTATTGATTTTTATTCTATGCCATTTGACGTTATTATTGGAAGAAATGAAAGTGATAAGAAAAATTTTGGGAGGAGGGGATTGGCTTATATTGGAAAAACTTATGTGACTATGGGAAATTATACTTCCCTCTCGAATCCCATCTATATGGATATTGCTAGAAGCCACGTTATTTTGATTTCTGGAAAAAGAGGTTCAGGAAAATCATACACTATTGGAGCAATAGCCGAAGCATTATCAACCCTTAGTCTGGAAGAATCTGGAAACATCGCCCCTCTTATTTTTGATACGATGGGAATTTTCTGGACAATGAAATATAAAAATGAAAAAGACCAGGAACTTTTAAGTAACTGGGGTCTAAAAGCAAAAAACATTCCGATAAAAGTATTTGCACCGTTTGGTCATTATCAAGAGTATCGAGATAAAGGAATTGAGGTCGACGCGGAGTTTGCAATTAAGATAAGTGAACTCGAGCCAATGGATTGGGTAACTCTTTTTGAACTAAATTTCACTAACCCAATTGCAGTTGTCATCGAATCTGTAATTAGTAAATTAAGGGAAACTAAGAAAAGTTTTGGTTTTAATGATATTGACCATTTAATTAAGCAAGCAGAAAACGTTGGACAAGAAACTAAAAACTCAGCAATGGCTCTTTTCGATGCTGCTAAAACCTGGAAAGTTTTCGATGAAATAAAAGGAACATCTGTTAGAGATTTGATATCAGCAGGACAGACAACAGTAATTGATTTATCGATGTATGCTTCGCTAGGAACTTTTAATGTTCGAGCCTTAATCATAGGACTAGTTTCAAAAAAGATTTTTAATGAAAGAATGATAGCGCGAAAAAACGAGGAGATTCAAGCAATTCAAAATAGGATTAACTATTCTAAATACCATGTCGTTAGAGATATGCCCCTAGTTTGGATTCTTATCGACGAGGCTCACGAGTTTTTGCCAAGAGAAGGAAAGACACCAGCAACAGATGCGTTAATTCAATTATTGAGAGAAGGACGACAACCAGGAATTTCAATAATCATGGCAACACAACAACCAGGGAAAATTCACACTGACGCGATGTCACAATCAGACATAGTCCTCTCACATAGAGTCACCGCAAAACTAGATGTTAATGCTTTAAACGATATCACTCAAAGCTACTTATACAAGACTATTTCCTCAAAGCTCGACGAACTTCCAAGATTAAAAGGTTCTGCAATTATTTTAGACGACAATTCAGAAAGAATTTATCCCATGAGAATTCGACCTAGATTCACTTGGCACGGTGGAGAAGCCCCTACAGCGATTAAAAAAATAGACGAAGAATTATAGAATATTTAATATTTATTCCAGATAAAAGTAGTTATAAGAATAAATGTCAGAGTTACCGCTATTTGTTTATTAAAAATATAACAAATTGCCGAAACAGATGCAAGAATCCAAAGGAGAACTGGAAAATATGGAGTTTTCGCATAAATTTCTTTTTCATCTTTTGTAACACCTGCGAGTACAAAACCGAGAGGAATAGCAAAAAAGAGTAGTAAATATTCTATCATAAGCTTTTTAATAGAAAGATATTATTAAATGTTATGAATTTCATAGAAGATATCAAGAATGGAGCTATCTTTATTTATCCAACCGATACAATCTATGGACTTGGGTGCGATGCGGGAAACAGCGAATCTGTTAAATTAATAAAAAAAATAAAATATCGAGATAAAGATAAACCTCTTAGCATCATTGCTCCGTCGAAAGAATGGATTAGGCAGTATTGTATTGTTGACGAAAAATTGTTAGAGAAGTATTTACCAGGACCATTTACTTTAATTTTGAAGAAAAAAGATGAGAATTTTTTAAAGAATGTTTCTTCAAATGATTCTCTCGGTGTAAGAATCCCGGATTGTGAATTTACAGATTATGTCCGTAAAGCTGGAGTTCCATTTATCACAACCTCCGTAAATCTTGTTGACGAACCTTTTGCAATTAAGATAAGTGATATTGCTCATGATATCCTAGACAGTGTAGACATTATTATTGGGGTCGGGAAACTAGACGGCCGTCCATCAACATTAGTCAAGGATAATAAGGAAATCAAGAGATGAAACTCATAGATATACACGCACACTTGGAAGACAGCCGATTTAAAAAAGATTTAAATGAAGTTATCAAACGAGCTAAAAAAGTTGGCATTACAACAATAATCAATTCAGGTGTAAACCCAGAAACAAATAGGAAAACTCTAAAACTTTCAACAGAATACGATATCATCAAATGTAGTTTTGGTATTTATCCTATCGATGCTTTAGTAAATGAGATCAAATACAACGAGGGAGATTTTCTAAGAAAGATTAAACCTTTCAGTATCCACGAAGAACTCAACTGGATTGAAAAACATAAAAATAATTGTGTAGCGATTGGAGAAGTCGGACTTGACTATAATTGGCCAGAATTTACTAAACATAAAGAAAAACAGATAAAAGTTTTTGAGGAGACCATTGCCCTAGCGAAAAAGATTGATAAACCACTAATTATCCATTCTAGAAAAGCCGAACTCGACGCTATTAAAGTTTTAGAAAAACACCAATGTAAAAAAGTTGTTATGCATTGTTTTAACGGAAAGAAAAGTTTAATTAAACGATGCGTTGAAAACGGATGGTTTCTTTCAGTCCCTCCAGTAATTACTAGACTAGAACATTTTAAGATGCTTGTTGAAGTTGTCCCACTTAAACAGCTTTTAACCGAGACAGATGCACCATATTTATCTCCCGTGGCCGGAACAAAAAACGAATCAGCAAACATTACATTTACAATTAAAGAAATCGCAAAAATAAAAAACATCAACGAAGAAAAAATAGCAGAGCAAATATTTAATAATGCAAAAGGTTTGTTCAATCTATAAAGATGGAGTGGTATATAATCGCCTTACTTGCAGCATTTTTCTCAGCTAGTGCAGCAATTCTCGAAAAAAAAGTTTTATTCAAGGAGAAAGCTCTCTCGCTCTCACTAATCCTAGCCTTGTTTAATCTCATCTTAGTCATTCCTTTTTTCTTTTTTATTGATTATGCTTCGCTTTCAGCCTCTGGATTAAGCGTCCTATTTTTTAAATCAATCTTAGGAGCTATTGCATTTCTATTCGTTATGAAGGGAATTAAAAACTTAGACATCAGCAAAGCATTACCCTTACTTGTTTTGACTCCAGGTCTAGTTGCTTTTTTTGCATTCATTATCTTAGGGGAACCTCTTCAACCCATCGAGATTGGGGGAATGATTCTATTGTTAGGAGGAACTTACGTCCTACAATTAAGAAAGAAAGAAGAAATTTTAGAACCTGTAGAGGAATCCCTCAAGCCTCGAGGTCACCATTACATTATCCTTGCATTGATATTATTTACAGTAACTTCAATTTTAGATAAAGCCCTCTTAAAAAATTATAAAGTTCCCTTAGACGCATTCATCGCTTTTCAACATTTATTCTTTGCGATAATTTTTATTTCTTTAGCAATTATGTACTCTAAAAATATAGATTTAAAAAAGTCATTTAAATTTTCTTGGAAATTAATATCCGCTCTAGCCATAATCACAATTATCTACAGATACTCTTATCTCTACGCAATAAGCATAGCACCCGTAGCCTTAGTCCTTTCGATAAAAAGAATCTCGGTATTCTTTGCAGTTCTAATAGGGGGGAAATTATTCAAAGATTTAAGTTTAAAAAGAAGAGTTATAGCGACAGCAATAATGATTATCGGGGCTGTTCTAATAATTACAGCTTAAATTTAAAATTCTACTTCTTAACCCATCCAACTTTTCTATCAACCAACTCCCGGAGTTGTGGCCACTTTTCTTCAAGAGTTAGTTCTTTTACCTGATAGATTATACCCATAGGAATCTTCCCCTTCTTCGAATTATAATCAAACTCATCCGCCAATTTCTCCGCAATCTTTTTATCCTGATTGTCCTTCACCCCATACATCTGCGAATCTTTACCATTCGACTCCACATTAAATATCAAACAATCCTGAATCACCTCGACAAATGAAAACCCCTTATGATCAACAGCCTTCGTAAAAATTTCTGTCATATGCGGAATATCTCTGGCAGAAGTCCTCGCAATAAATGTAGCCCCACTCGCCAAAGCAATTTTTATCGGATTCATAGGTTTATCAAAAACACCCAAAGGATTAACCTTAGAAACATAACCCTGCTGAGATGTCGGTGTCGGCTGTCCCGTAGTCAGCGAGAACGATTGATTATCATGAAGAATTAAAGTCATATCAGAATTATATTTAAACGCGTGAATAAAATGGGAAATCCCCTCGGAATAAACAGCCCCGTCCCCAGCAAATGCCAAAACCTTTAGATTCGGATTCCCGAGTTTCATCCCGATTGCCGTCGGAATTGCCCGACCATGAAGACAATAAATCCCTGAAAGATTAATGTAATCAAATATTTTCGCATGACATCCGATGTCTGTTGTGATTGCGAAATCTTCCTGCTTAAATTTTTTATCATCTATAAATTTTGAAATTGTCTGCTTCACACTTTCAAGGATCATATGATTTGAGCAGCCAGGACACCAAGTGTTTTCCGAGGATGTTTTTAGTTTATCTTTTGTATTCATTTTATATCTCTTAATATTTTATTAGCAATTTGTTTTACGGTTAATTTCGAAGAATCAAACTCTATTGCATTTTTATATCTGAAGTTTTGAAAATGTTCTGTATTTCTTTCTATTTTTTTATCAGTCGGCCTTTTTTTCGCATCCTTGGGTATTAGTCTGTTCTTCACTCGTTCTTTTCTTAAGTTTATGGGGGCGTGTAATTGATAAATATATACCTTAGATTTCTTTTCTATTTTTTCTATAAACGATTTTAAAAATTCTTCTCTTGTAAATGCCTTTTCAACTATTACATTAATATCATTTTTTATATATTCTTTTGTCATGGCTTTCCCAACATCTGCCGATAGCTGTTGATCTTCTGACGAGCCAATGTAATCGGAGAATAAATGTTTTATTCTATCTAGCCGTACTATTGCTGTTCTTTTCATTTTTTTATGAAGCAAATTAGCTACGGTTGATTTTCCCGAACCGATAGGTCCATCTATTATAATTAGATTTGGTTTTTTCATTTTAATTGTTTCATAAACAATGCTCCGTTTTTATCTTCAGAATATTTCATTTTTTTATATTGTTTGTACGCTTTAGAAGTTTTATTCACCATAAATATCAAATAACTATAATTTTTCTTTTTATAATATTCCTCTACAAATTTTAACAATTTTCTACCATAACTATTGTCCTGATATTTTGGATGTATCCCTATATCTTCTATTTCCACAAATCTTCCAATGTACCATTTGGTGGGATTAACCGCAACAAATCCTATAATCTTATTATCAACTATCGTAACAAAAATATCACAATATCTTGAAAGAAGATTAACCTTTTTCAACGTCATCTTTTGTGTCCAAACTTCCTTATACTCTTTTTTTGTAAAACAAAGTTTGTATATTTCAGCTATCTTTTTGTAATCTTTTTTTACAGCTTTCCTGATTTTCATAACACACCCCCAATCAACTTCTTCAATTCATCAGAACAAAAAGGTCTCCCATTATATTTCAAAAACCGGTTCTCTATTTTAATCCCCGTCTTCTCACGAATAAGTCGTCCAAGTTGCCCTGTTACATTACACTCGACCAATATTATCTTACTAGCCTTCTCCATTTCCTTTTTAACTTGCGGAGACAAAGGTTTCATATACAAAACCTGAAGAAACTTAGCATCAAGATCTTTTATTGAATCTTTAATTGCTCCTGAAGTTGAACCCCAACCAATAATCAAATTCTTAGAATCCTTTTTTCCATGAATTTTAATCATCTCAAAATTCTTCTCAATAAACTTTTTAGACTGATTATACTTTTCAACTCTAGCATTAGCATTCTTTTCCGCCAAAACAGAAGACTCCGTAGAATTTCCAAATTCATCAACCTCATAAGAAGACGCCTTTACTATATTATTTCCAGGAATTTTTCTCGTAATTTTAAATTTTGGAGTTTTAGCAGAAGATTCAACCGAAGAGAACTCAGATTCAGCAAGATGTTTATCACCAAGGATAATTGATAAAGTCTGAAATTTCTCAGCGAGAAAAAGTGCTTCGGATGTCTTTTCTATTGCTTCAACAGGATTGCCAGGTGCAAGAACAAATCTGGGGAACTCCCCGTGCCCCGCCCGAAGTGCAATATCCAAATCAGATTGTGCAGTATAAGTCGGAACACCCGTTCCAGGTCCAGGTCTAGAAGCCAAATAAACAGTCAATGGAATTTCAGATATGCCTTGAAGAGAAAGAGCCTCACCCATTAAATCAAATCCTCCACCAGATGTTCCAGTCATAACCTTGGCCCCTGCAAAAGAAGCTCCAAGAGCCATATTTGCTACAGCAATTTCATTTTCAGCTTGGAAAACCATTAATTTATCTTCAACTTGATTCTTTGCAAGTTCGTTCATTACATTAGTCGCTGGAGTCATTGGATATGAAATATGCAAATCTAACCCAGAATTCCTCGCACCAATCGCTACCGCTTCACTCCCTGATAAAATAGATGGCTTGTTATTAAGTTTCTTTAAATTATAGAGACTCTGTTGAGAATCAAATCCCTTCTTTGCAAAAACAATAGATTCACTAAGTTCCTTAAATTGAGATTTTATCTCGTTCTCCAACTCCAACATAGGAACACCGAGAATTTTTATTAAAGCGCCTGCAAGGGCAACATTCAAATTCCGACCCGCATCCTTGAATTGATCTGCAGAAATCATAACACCCTCCTTTCGCAGAACTTGTTTATGAACTTCCACCATTCGTTCATCAAGAGCAACCAAAATATCAGCAATAGCCTCATGACTTTCAATCAGAGTATCAGAAATTGAGATTACATTAAAATTATGACCCCCCCGAATTAGTGATTGATAATCTCGATAGTTAAAAGTAAAATAACCATAATTAGCAAGAACATTTGAAACTATCTTCGAAACTTTATTTATACCCTGACCAGCCTTACCACCAATAATAATGTTTAACCTCATAGGGCATCCTAGAAGAGAAGTTATTTAAAGTTTTGTTTACACAAGTCCTTATGGAAAAGATAGTAACAATCGGCGGAGGAACAGGACAGTTTCAAATCCTAAAAGGACTTAGAGATTGCGAATGTGAAATCACAGCGATAACCAACGTTTCAGATAATGGAGGATCCTCTGGAAAACTAATCGACGAGTATGGAATCTTACCTCCGGGAGATATCCGACAATGCCTCGTTGCTTTAGCAAACAGAGAAGATGAAAGGATCTTGAGAGAACTATTCAATTATCGATTAAAGGATGGGCATAGTATGGGAAATTTAATTATAACTGCATTAGCAGATATTAGTGGAAGTTTTATCTCAGGTATTAAAGAAACAGGGAAACTATTAAACACTACTGGACGAGTCCTTCCGGTTTCAAGCAATAAATTTAAAATATATGCCGAAACTATCGACGGTAAAATTTTAGAGGGGGAAGGAGAGGTTTCCTATTCTTCAGAAAATTCTGGAATCACGCGGCTCTTTGCAAAAGAAAAAGTTTTTTTATTAAAAGATGCTGGCGAAGCAATAAGAAATGCGGACAAGATTGTTATTTGTGCAGGAGATTTATATGGTAGTGTTCTACCTAATTTTTTAGTTAATGGAATGTTAGAAGCATTACAAGAATCTCCTGCAAAAAAAATCTACATATGTAATTTATTTACCAAGAAGAATACTGAAAAATTTAAAGCAAACGATTTTGTAAAAGAAGTTGAAAAATATTCTAAAATTAAGCTAGATAAAGTTATTATTAATTCACGAAAGCCCTCCTCAGAAGTTTCACAGAAATACCTAAAAGAAGAATCTTCTTTTGTAGAAGACGACTTAGGAGAAGATTCTCGTGTTGTTCGAGGAGATTATGTTGCGGAGTATCCCTCTGAACGAAAGACAATTTTTAGACATGTCCCAGAAAAAATAGCACAGGCAATCATGGAAATTTAACCTTAAATAAATATATAAACAACATTTACTCTTCTACTCTATGTTGAGTGTGATTAATAGTTTTAGTATTATGAAGAATTTACCTCTTGCTAATTTTCGTGTCATAACGAAGCATGAAGATCTATCTATGTTCGAATTCCCGTATTACTTGAAAGCAGATGTCGTCGGACATAAAACTGAACTAGGAGCTGTTGTTAGATGTGATAATTTAGAAGATGGAGAGAAAAAATTGAAAAAAATGCACAAAACATTTCCAAAAAA
>JAGLLG010000062.1 GCA_023140635.1 Candidatus Pacearchaeota archaeon
GATAATCTTTATTCAAGAGATATTTTACTTCATCTTTAGTTATATTTTTCTTATGGAAATATCTTTTATATTGGTCAACTCTTATATTCACACTTCTTCTATAAGTTCCAATAGGTTCTGATTCAAATGAATCTTCTTCTTCAATATCATCTTCTTCTCTTTCTTTATTAGAATATTGTTTACTCTCTTTTTTTATTTCATCCAAAGAAGATTCACTAACTTTCTTCTTTGACAGTTTCTTAACCCTTTCTTTTTCTTCAAGTTCCCATTTTTTATAATCTCTGCGTGATTTACAACGAAAAATTATTAGGAAAATTAATCCTATCACACTAAGAATAATTACAGAGATAATAAAAATAGGATTAATGAAGAAAGAAAATAATTTATCTGGAAACTTTTGAATGCCCTTTTCTATTTTTTCAAGTGGCTCGGCAAGAATAACCGAAAAAGCTATCGCCAATAACATAAACAGAATTAATGAATCATCAGTTTCCACAAGGTATTAGTTTTGCCCGATCATGCAGTTTATTTACGTGAACATAAATCTCAGCCAATCGTCCTTTCATTACATCAACTTGAGATTCTAAAAGTTCACTTTTATGTTCTGACATTGTTAATCTTTTCTCTAACTCCGTCTTTGTAACATCAACCAGTAAATCGTCCTCGCTGATAGTATCTCTCATCCCCAACATCTCAGAATAATAATGAATTTTATCCGACTTTTTCCATCCGAACCTAAACTTCAGAGCAGATTCACTTTTATAACGAGGCAACCAATAACAGCAACTACAATGTCTAAAATCATACATCGTCAAATCAGAATACTTTTGACCAGCCAAACTTTTTTCATCTCCAAATAGTTTTTTAGCTAATCTCTTCAAATAACGATTAGCAACAGAAGGACTAAATTTGAATAAATAATCTTCTTTCCCTAGATTATTTTCTTTAACATATCTCTTAACTAATTCAGAACAAAGCATCAGTTTAATTCTTCTTCCAAAAGTTTTGCTAGTTTCCTCACGAATGTTTAGTTCTTTAAAATCAGAAGATAAATCGGAAACTTTCACATTCAATAATTCTGTTGGAGCTCTAATTCCTGTATCAAACAAAAACATAGTAATGACCTTATATTTTAAATTACAATTATCACAAAAAATTCTAACTTGTTTCTCATTAAGATATACCCATTCAGGCTTCTCCCCTGATGAGTCTAAATAAACAGTAATATCTTCAACTTCTTTTCCCGCCTTCTTTGCGACTTTTTGCCACCAGTGCCAGAAAGCCTTAACGGTTTTAACAAAATCTTTTGTAGCCCTATATCTGCGCCCGTCCTGCCGTTTTATAATGCCGTTTCGCATGTCAACGAAGAATGAACAAACCTGTTGCTCGGTTAAAAGAGTTATATCCTCAACTTCAAAAACAACTTCAAATTTCTTGGCCAAAAATGTTAGTCTCTTTCTTATTGTGTTCAGCCGAGTAAAACTCCTTGCCCCCTTTCTACTTCCAATAGCAGTATTAATTCCAAATTCCATATCGTTAAGATATTTTAGAATAATCTCCGAGTTCTGTCTCGAGATGTCCGGAATTCCACCCAAATCCCGCACCTTATTCTTCCATCGAATCCATGATTCTTTATGCCTATAAGGGTCAATTTTCATGAGGTCTCCTTTCCAAGACAAACGGCTTATATAAAAATTGTCGAGAAGCAAAGGATATAATCGCATGGACAGAATATCTTAAAATTTTAGCTTTTTTCTTCATTTTTGTTTAATTCAAAAACAAAAAAGTAGTCCCCTCGATTGGCCAAGAAGGTAACATGCGCGGGCCGGGGATCGAACCCGGGCCCCAACGTTGGCAACGTCGAATAATAACCACTATACTACCCACGCATAAAATATTCACAAGTTGGACGTTTAAAAATATTTAGGAGACTCAATTAGCCTATAACTAAATGTTAGGACTATAGATAACTAACCATGACGCGAAACTTTTTATACCGAATTCCCAGTTAAATATCCTGGTGGATGTAGTTTAGTGGCAGAACGTCCGGTTGTGGTCCGGATGGCCCGAGTCCGATTCTCGGCTTCCACCTATCGAACGAGGGACGGCCCGAGCGAACAATTCGCTCCGAGTAGATTCTCGGCTTCCACTCCAAAATAAAATGGTGAAATCAAATAAAATAAATATCCTCTTTGTATGCAAATATAACCGATTCAGAAGTCGGATTGCTGCAGCTTATTTTAGAAAAATCAATCGAAACAGAAAGATTCGTGTAAAAAGTGCAGGAGTAATTGAGGGCAGCCCTATTAATAAAAATTTGATAAATGTTGCGAAAGAGTTTTGTATTAATATCCAAGGTTCTCCGCGAGGATTAAGTTCTAAGCTTTTGAAATGGCAAGACATATTAATCGTCGCCGCAGATGATATACCAAAGGATTTGTTCAATCTCAATAACAAATATAATAAGAAAACAATCTTTTGGAAGATTCGTGATACTGTAAGTGATAATGATTGGGAAGTTAAACAGATTATCAAAAGAGTTATTAATAGGGTTAGCGAATTAAATAAGAGGTTAGAAAAATGAACACACAAACAGTAAAAGGCTTCCAAGATTTTATAGGAAAAGAAGCTCAAAAAAGGGTGAAGATAAAACAGATTATCCAAGAGCAGTTTGAACTTTATGGTTTTGAACCAGCTGAAACTCCTGTAATGGAATTTAAAGAATTTGTGCAGAGTGGTAATTCTAATGACGAGGCTGTAAGGGATGTTTTCAAACTAGAAGATCGAGGCAAACGGAAACTTGCTCTAAGGTATGAATTTACATTTCAACTAAAGAGAATAGCTAAGAATCAAAAACTCCCTTACAAGAGATATCAGGTAGGATATAATTTTAGAGATGAACCTATTAAGAAAGGAAGAACTAGACAGTTTATTCAATGTGATGCAGACATAGTTGGAAGTTCTGTAAAAGATGAAGCAGAATGTTTGAAACTTGGAAAAAACATTTTTGAAAAATTAGATATGCCTGTAAAGATCTATGTAAACAATCGAAGATTGATAAATGAAATCTTGGTGTCCGAAAAAGTTGAAGAGAAAAATCGAGATCAAGTAATTAGAGAACTTGATAAATTGGATAAACTCTCTAAAAAAGAGGTAGCGGATAATCTCAAGAAACTTGGTGCAGAAAAACTTCTTAAAATATTCGGACAATCAGAAAAAGAATTTGAGAAATATAACTTTTATAAAGAAATCAAGGAGCTGAAGAAAATATGTAAGACCTATGGGTTCAAGGTCGAGTTCAAACCGTTTTTAGCGAGGGGATTGTCATATTACAACAGTACTATTTTCGAGATTTGGTCAAAAGAATTAGATGTTTCTCTTTGTGGTGGAGGAAGCTATCTTATTGGAGATACACAATCTACAGGGATAACTTTTGGATTAGAGCCAATTTATTTATTGTCGAAGATTGAAGGAGACCGAATCAAAGTTCAAATTATTTCTATCGGACAAGATGATGAATCAATACAGTTAGCTGAGAAGTTGAGGAACAAAGGAATTTCGGTGAATCTGCTCTTAGATAAATCAATCGGGAAGGCGATGGATTACGCCAATTCAAAAGGAATTGAGAAAGTTATTTTTATTGGTAAGGAAGAGATTGCCAAAAAGAAATTTAGAGTCAAGGATATGAAAACTGGGAAAGAAGAATTTTTGAGTGAGAGTAATGTTTTAAAAGTTTGATTGGGATAGAATTCTATGACAGAAATTAATTTTTCAAGGATTGAAAAGAAGTGGCAAGATAAGTGGGAAAAGGAGAAAGTTTTTGAGATTAATGGAAATTCTAAGAAAGAAAAATATTATCTTCTAGAGATGTTCCCCTATCCATCAGCTTCGGGACTTCATATGGGTCACGCACTTAACTATTCTATAGGAGATGTGATGGCACGTTTCAAAAGAATGAATGGTTTTGAAGTTTTTTATCCAATGGGTTTTGATGCTTTAGGTCTTCCGGCAGAGAACGCTGCAATTAAAGTTGGCGAACATCCTAAATCTTTTACAGAGAAATCAATAAAGAACTATATTCGACAAATGAAAAATTTAGGACTTAGTTATGATTGGACGAAAACTTTAGCGACGATGCATTCTGAGTATTATCGATGGAACCAATATTTTTTCTTAAAATTTTTAGAAGCTGGATTGATTTATCGAAAGAAGGCTTCGGTTAATTGGTGTCCTTCATGCAATACTGTAATTTCAAATGAGCAAGCACAGGGAGGGATTTGCGAGAGATGTAAATCTAAGATTGAAATTCGACATCTTGAAGAATGGTATCTAAGGACGACGAAGTATGCTGATGAACTTCTCGAAGGACTTGATGGACTTGATTGGTCAGATAAGATTAAGGCCATGCAAAGAAATTGGATTGGGAAAAGTCATGGTATCGAAATTGATTTTGAGATGGAGAATAAAAAAGAAAAAATTATTTTAGTAGATGCTGTTCATTGTTTGATTGATAAAGATGGAAATATTAATTTACAACTTAAAAGATATTTAGATTCCCTCAAAAATAAGAAGATTATCTTGACAAATGCTCCTTTGGAAAAACACGATTTACTTTTTAAAAATGTTAAAGATTATGAAATTTTTACCCTTGAGAATAATCCCAATAAGAAAGACCCTGAATATTATAAGAAATTTTTAGAGAAATTTAATTTGTCTCATCTAGATGTTGTCTATTTTGAACATGATAGGAGAAATGTTGAATCTGCAAAATCTGTTGGGATTAAATCTTTTTTTTATCAAAATAATTTAGAAGATATTAAGAATTTTATTAATAATAATTTAAATGAAAAATGGCCCATCTTTACAACCCGTCCAGATACGATTTTCGGCGTCACGTTTATGGTTGTTTCAGCCCAGCATGAGAAATTAATGAGCCTAGTTACTGATGGACAAAAAAAGGCAGTCGAGAAATTTCTTAAAAATTTAGGTTCAGTTTCTGAAAAAGAGATGATAGATTTGGAGAAGGAAGGAGTTTTTACAGGAAGCTATGCAATCAATCCAGCGAATGGTGAGAAGATTCCAGTTTATGCTGGAAACTTTGTCGTCGCTGATTATGGTTCTGGAATGATTATGGCAGTTCCTGCTCATGACCAGAGGGATTTTGGGTTTGCTAAAAAATATAAGATCGAGGTTAAGCAAGTTATCTCTGGAAACTTAACTAAAACTCGAGCATGGACTGGAGAAGGAGAGCTAATTAACTCAGGAGAATTTAACAAAATTGATAATGTTACAGCCAAGAAAAAAATTACTAGTTGGATGATTAAAAAGAAAGTTGGAAGAAAGGTTGTCAACTACAAATTAAGAGATTGGGGATTTAGTAGGCAGCGATACTGGGGGACACCTATTCCGATTATTCATTGCAAAAAATGTGGCCTTGTCCCCGTACCTGAAGAAGATTTGCCTGTAGTTTTACCAGAGAAAGTTAAGTTCGGAAGGGGTAACCCTCTAACTACAAATGAAAAATGGATTAATGTTAACTGTCCTAAATGTGGTGGTGCGGGAAAAAGAGAAACCGAAACGATGGATACGTTTTTTGATTCTTCATGGTATTTTTTGAGATATCCCGATAATAGGAATAACAAAAAACCGTTTGACAAAAAGAAAATTGAGAAGTGGTTGCCTGTTGACCAATATATAGGCGGAGCAGAACATGCGTGCATGCATTTAATTTATGCGAGGTTTTTTACGAAAGCACTAAGGGATTTGAAGTTCTTAGATTTTGATGAGCCTTTTAAGGCATTGTTTAATCAAGGTATGCTTCATGGTCCTGATGGAGAAAAAATGAGCAAGTCGAAAGGAAACATAATCAATCCCGACGAGATATCTAAAAAATACGGGATGGATAGTGCGAGATACTTTTTGTTATCCCTAGCCGCACCAGATAAACCTAGGAATTGGTCAGAGAAAGGGATTCAAGGTAGCTTAAGATTTAT
>JAGLLG010000063.1 GCA_023140635.1 Candidatus Pacearchaeota archaeon
AAAGGGGACGATAGTTGAGTATCTTCTGAAGAATGGGTTTAAGCATTATTCTGTTAGGGAGTTTCTTGTTGAGGAGATTTCTAAGAGAGGTTTAGTTTCTAATAGGGATAGTATGGTTTCGGTTGCAAATGATCTGAGGACACAACATGGTCCAAGCTATATCGTTGAGCAATTATATTCTCGAGCTAGTGCTATTGGAGGAGATGCGATTATCGAGAGTATTCGGTGTGTTGGAGAAGTTGAATCCTTAAAGGGGAAGGATGATTTTGTTTTATTTGCCGTCGATGCAGATATTGAGACAAGATATTTGAGGATAGTTGAACGGAAGAGTGTTAGTGATAGGGTTTCCTTTGAGGAGTTTGTTAAGCATGAACAGCGAGAAATGCAGTCTAGTGATCCAACTAAACAAAATCTTAGGGGGTGTATCGAGATGGCAAATTATAGTTTTAAAAATGATTGGACTATCGAAGAGCTTTATAAAAAAGTTGAGAATATTTTGAATAAGATTCGAAGTGGTGTCGGGGAAAAACATGTGCGTCCTACGTGGGATGAGTATTTTATGGAAATTACTCGGGCGGTTGCTAGAAGAGCTACCTGTGATAGGGGGCGGGCCGGCTGTGTAATTGCGAAAAATAAGCAGATTTTGGTGACTGGTTATGTTGGTTCTCCTAAGGGGTTGCTACATTGTGATGAGGTCGGGCATTTGATGGAGGCGACAGCCCATCATGATGGGGAGACGAGAAATCATTGTGTTAGAACGACACATGCGGAGCAGAATGCTATTTGTCAGGCGGCTAAATTAGGAATTCCTATTGAAGGAGCAACGCTTTATTGTAAGATGGAACCATGTCCGGTTTGTGCAAAAATGATTATTAATTCAGGAATTACGAGAGTTGTTTGTGAGAAAAGATACCAATCCGGAGCTCAAAGTTTGATGGAGCAGGCAGGTGTTAAGGTTGATGTTTTGAATGATGAGGTTGAGAGGTATTAGTTAATTTACATTTCTTCTAAAACATCTATTCCCAATAAATCTAAACTTTTTTTCAATGTTGTTCTAAATGCGTCAACTAACTTTAATCTGAAACCTTCTTCGATGCTTCCTAGGACTGGGCAGTCATGGTAGAATTCATTAAATATTTGAGATAGTTCAAAGGAATAATTGGCTATTAGGTTTGGTGCTAACTGTTTGTAAGCGTTCGTAATAACTTCTTCAAATGAATTAACCTTTTTTAGTAATTTGATTTCAGTATTTTTTAAGTCTACAATTTTAACCGTTTTTTTACTCTTAACTTTTCTAATGATGCTTGAGGCTCTTGCGTAAGAGTAAAGTAAGTAAGGTCCGGTGTCACCTTCGAAACTTAAAAATTTATCAACATCAAAAATCATGTTGTTTTCTCGAGAATTCTTAAGATCTCCATAATAAATTGCAGCTAATGCGATCTTTTTAGCTCTTTTAACTAACTCCTTTTTAGAGAGGTCCTCTCGTTCGGATAAATTTTTCTTTGCTTTTTCAATCACTTCGTTAAGAATCTCTTCCATGAAAATGGTTTTTCCTTTTCTTGTAGCGAACTTTTTCCCGTCGCTATCTAAATATAAACCATGGGCAACATGAACACAATCCTTTGACCAAGCATGACCCATTTTTTCAAGAATTCTAAACACTTGCCTAAAATGTAACTTCTGTTCTTGTCCTACTTCATATATCATTCTGTCAAATTTATATTTTTCTTTTCTATTTTTAACAGCAGCTAAGTCTCTTGTGGCGTAAAGAGAGGTCCCATCACTTTTTTGAATTAATGCAATTCCCAATCCTTCGTTTTTCAGATCAACAATCATTGCCCCATCATCTTTTTTAGTTAGCTTCTTTTTCTTTAGTTCACTAATAATTGAATCTAGTTTCTTATTATGAATGCTTTCACTAGAGATAACATCAAATTTAACTTCTAGTAGATTGTAAATTTCTTCAAACTTTTTTAGCGAAAGTTCTCTAAATCTCTTCCACAATTTAAGATTTTCAGTGTCGCCATTCTCTAATTTTTTAAATTCGTCTCGAGAGGCAGCATCAAATTTTTTATCATTTGCTTTTACATATAATTCATACAGATGTGCAACAGGATTTTTCATTAATTTTTTTTCATTACCCCATTTTTTAAATCCTAGGATAATCTTTCCAAACTGTGTTCCCCAGTCTCCAAGATAGTTAATCTTTATTACTTTGTAGCCGTTTGCTTTGCAGATCTCTCCAATAGAATTCCCGATAATTGTTGATCTTAGATGTCCAATTCCAAATGGTTTAGCAATATTTGGTGAGGACATATCAATACAAATAACTTTTTTCTTTCCAAGGTTATTTTTTCCAAAATCTTTTTTCTTCACTTTCGTCAAAACATCTTCAGCCAAAATCTTTTTATCCATGAAAAAGTTTACATAAGGTCCCTTAAAATCAACATTAGAAATCTCTTTTGGCAAATTTTTCCTTAATTTCTTTGCCAAATCTTCGGCAATAATAAGTGGTGACTTCTTTAGTTTTTCTGATAATATGAAACAGGGGATTGCGTAATCTCCTAATTTATCTGATGGGGGGAGTTCAATTAAGTTTTCAATTTCCTTGGGTTTTAAATTAGTCTCCTTCGCGATTAATTTGACTATAAACTCTTTCATATATATTAAACAGGGGATGGATTTATTAAACTTCGCTTCTTCTTCTAAAAATGAAATCGCTTCCAAAATCTTTTTTTAAGAAAGATACTGTTGCTGTTGCGAAGGCTCTTCTTGGAAAGCTTCTTGTTCGTGAGACTCCTAAGGGTAGAATTATCGCGAAGATTGTTGAAACTGAGGCTTATCTCTTTGATGATCCTGCTTCCCATTCGTTCCGTGGCGAAACTCCTCGGAATGCTCCAATGTTTAACGTCCCAGGGAGATCTTATGTTTATTTTACTTATGGAATGTATAACTGTCTTAATGTTACTACAAATAAAAAAGGGATTGGTGAGGCTGTTCTTATTCGTGCGTTGGAGCCTGTTGAGGGGATTAGGATAATGGAAAAAAATCGGGGAAATGTGGAGGAGAAGAATCTTTGTAATGGTCCTGGAAAATTAACCATGGCTTTGGGAATTACGAGAGAACAAAATGATATTGATTTGTTGGATAGAAGGTCTGAGTTGAAATTGGTGGGGTCTGGAGAGAAGGAGAATTTTGAGATTGTTGAGGCGACGAGGATTGGGATTTCGAAGGCTGTTGAGATTCCGCATAGGTTTTATGTTTTGGGGAATAAGTGGGTAAGTCAAAAGTGATGATATAAGAAGGTATAAAAGTGTGAGATGATTTCAATAAAGAAGATGGGGAAGAGATTTGTTCTGGTGTTTTTGTTCTTAGTTTTTTTAGTTAGTTCTGCTAGTGGGATAGATTATTATGTCTGTAGTGATGGTTCGGATAGTTCTGGAGATGGTTCTTTAGGAGATCCGTGGCAGACAATTCAATATGGTATAAACCAAATGTCTGGAGGAGATACTTTAATAGTGAAGAACGGAACTTATACAGGCACTGCAAATCGGATATATAATGTGCCAAGCGGTAGTGCTTCACAGTATACTATTGTAAGGGCTGAAGAGGATTGGGGAGTTACTCTGTCTGCTACTACTGGTGGAGCTTATAGTTCTCCAGTTCGAATTGAAGATTCTAGTTATATAATCATAAGGGGATTTAAAATAAAGAATAGTGCTGAAAGTAATGTCTGGATTGATAATTCCGATCATATTAAAGTGATAAGATGTTCTTCTGATGGAATTGAGGGGGGGGTAGGTTCTTCTTTTGGTGCGTTTGGAGGCTCACAATATGTTTTATTTGAAGAATGTCATTCATATGGTGCTGGAAGATATACTTTTGCAGTTGGAGGGACGAATTCAGCTGGTGTAAATACTGAATTTATAATATTCAGAAGAAATGTTTGTAGATGGGATTTCTCTAATACTCATGAACCCCTATCCTGTTTTAATACTTATGATAGAAGACATGTTCTCTTTCAAAATAATATAGCTATTGATGGTAAGGATATAAGATCACAGGATACTACTTATGATGGATTAAAAGGATTTTTTACTGCTAATGGTGCTAGTGAATTATCTTATCAAGGAAATATCGTGCTTAATTTAGAGGGTGCTGGTTATTGGATGGAAGATAGGCCCATAAGTAATATCATATTTGAGAATTCAATATCATGGGATTTAAAAGATGCTAGATTCCCTTCCATTTTTACTGACGGTTATCCTTCTTGGTTGCTTTACATTCGTTCAGGAGATGGTCCAGTGAATATCAATCATTGTACATTTGGAGTTAGTGATTTAGGAGGAGGATTTAACGGAAGGCCCATGCCTAATGATTATTTAACCAACTCAATTATCTATGGGGTTGAACTTGATGATGGCATTTATGCTAATGGTATTGGATGGACTGTTGAAGATTACAATTCTTATTATGCCAATACTGGAGATAGGAATGTAAATGGAGGTGTTGGTTCAAATTCCATTGAAAACATTAACCCATTATCTAATTCATTATTATATATTCCAAGAATTGAATCTGGTTCTGATCTATCTAGCATTGCAAATGATGGTGGCCCAATCGGTGCAACAATAGTTAAGAGATATGGTGTTTCTGGAACTCTTTATGGTGAAACTGGATATGATATTTTAACAAACGAAGATTTATGGCCTTGGCCTAATGAAGATATAATAAAAGAAGATATGGCATCGTTTTCTAAATCTGAAGGTGAATTTTTAACTTCTTCTTATTCAAGTTGTACTATTGATAGTGCTACTGATACAATTACTATGCCGAATCATGGATTAAGCGCAAATAATGGTATTTCTTTTGATGGAACAATCTTACCTTCTGGAATCAGTAAATATCAAAGATATAATGTTGTAAATCCATCTACAAATACTTTCCAAATTACTCCACATAGTAAAACTGGAACTATCATAGACTTTTCTGATAATGGTGTGGGAATTGCTTGTGCAGAAGGATGGAATAATCCTTCTATGAGTGGAGATAGGGGTTTTGCATCTAGTACTGATACTAATTTGTATAATAGTGGACCAGTTACTTTAACTTCTTATATTTGGGAGTATCTGGGTAATGAGTGTCCTAGTGATATTTGTGGTGGGGGTTCTTCTTCTGTTTGTGGTGATGGAACAATTGAGGGAAGTGAAACTTGTGATGATGGTGTTTCTAATGGTGTTGTTTGCAGTCCTATTTATGATGGATCTTGTAGTTATTGTTCTAACAGTTGTACAACTATAACCTTGCAAGGAAGCTATTGCGGTGACGGAAACTGTGATGCAGGCAACGAGGATGAAACCTCTTGTGTTGCTGACTGCGCATCTGCAGGTGAGTGTGATTCAGCGAATGTACTTTGTGTTGATGATAGTGCAGGGGTTTATCAAGAATATTCCACAATTCAAGCTGCTGCCAGTGTTGCATTACCTGGGGATACAGTATATGTCAAGGCTGGGACGTACGAGGAGCAGGTGACGCCTGCTAATTCTGGGACAGTTTCAAATAGGATTTACTATAAGGCTTATCCCGGAGATATGGTTATTATTGATGGAGGTAACTCAAGGGATTATGGGTTTTATCTTGAAAATGATGATTATATAACTATTGAAGGATTTAATTTTCAGAATACTGTGACAGCAGGAATATCCTTTAGGTTTTCTGATTATGTTGAGCTTAAAAATAATACAGCTGCTTCTGCTGGCAGGTGGGGATTTTACTCTGCATACTCTTCTGATGCACTTCTTGAGTCTAATGAAGGTCATGGAAATTCTGAGCATGGTTACTATGCTGCCAACGGTGGTGATAATATAATAGTCAGAAATAACATCTTTTATGATAACACAAGAACGGGTTTCCAGTTTAATGCAGATGGACACGAGATAATGTACAATGCCTTAATAGAAGGAAACATTGTTTATGATAATGTTGAGAGTACTATGGATTTTGTTGGGCTTTATAATTCTGTTATTCAAAATAATTTGGCTTATAATTCTCAAAGTAAGTCAATGGTTTTTTGGGACAGCGGTTATGGGAGCTGGATGGGATGCAAGAACAATCTCGTCATTGGGAATACATTCCATATGGCTTCAGGAGTGGACAGGGAAGGAATTTTGGTTAGGAGTTTTAGTACTAACAACACGATAAAAAATAATATTTTTTATACATTCAATTCTCCTGCATTGGAGATAAGGGCAGATTCTGTGCAGGATACCTTGACTGATAACAATATATTGTATAACTCTCAAGGTGACAAGGTTCTTTGGGCAGGTAACTCATATACTCTGGAAGAATACAGGTCTGCTACTGGAAATGGTCAAAACTCCTTTGATACTAATCCGTTGTTTGTTGATGTTGGTGGTCTTGATTTTCACCTGCAGGATATAAGTCCTGCAAAAGATGTTGGTGCTAGTGAGAGTTCGCCTTCGTATGATCTTGAAGGAAATTTAAGGCCCCAAGGTTCTGGTTATGACATCGGAGCGTACGAATCTCAATCTGGGAGTTCTCCCCAACCTACATGTCAACTCACCTCCGCA
>JAGLLG010000064.1 GCA_023140635.1 Candidatus Pacearchaeota archaeon
ATGGGCAAGGATGTCCTCACTGTGGAAGTTCCTTAACGTTCTTAAACGAGCTCGGAAAGAATAACCCCTCTTTAATTATTGAAAAACATGAAGTTTATTTTGACCAAGAAAATAGAGAACTGTTCGAACAAATGACTGCCGCCTTTGGAAAAGAAATCGAAGGTGTTCCGACTATTTTTATTAATGATAAGGTTAGTGTAGGGTTTAGTAATTCTATTGCTGAATCTATTGAAGCTGAAATTGCTGTGTGTGTCGAGGAAGGATGCGAGAATCCAATTGATAAAATAAAGGGCGACGAGACTCTTCAAAAACTTACTCTCCCGGCAGTTATTTTAGCGGCAATTGTTGATGCGATTAATCCTTGCGCGTTCGCAGTTTTGATAATCTTGATGTCGACGGTTCTTGCTTCTAAAGATAAGAAGAAAGCGTTGTTTGCAGGGTTAGCATTTTCGGCGTCTATTTTTATTTCGTATTTTCTGATGGGTATCGGATTGTATTCGGCAATTCAGGCAACAGGTTTGAGTCATTCTTTTTTTATTGTCGTCGCTGTGCTTGCGATATTTCTCGGGTTGTTTAATCTTAAGGATTATTTGTGGTATGGGAAATGGTTTGTTATGGAGGTTCCATTGAGTTGGAGACCGAAGATGCAATCCTTAATCAAGGGAATCGTATCCGTTCCAGGAGCTTTCGCCGTTGGTTTTTTAGTAAGTTTATTTTTATTGCCCTGCACTTCAGGACCTTACATAATTATTTTAGGGTTGTTGGCTCAGGCGACTACTAAGTTCTATGCGTTATTCTTGCTTGTAATTTATAACTTGATTTTTATCCTGCCGATGATTCTTATTACGTTTGCGGTTTGTTTTGGATTCACGACGACGGAGAAAGCGGAGAAGATGAGGAAGGGAAAGTTGAAGGTGTTGCATTTGATTGCTGGGGTGATTATTTTGTGTTTGGGGATTGGGATGTTGATTGCGATAAGGTTGGGGATGATTTAATTTTTATAGAAGTTAAGGGGAATTGAATTAATATGGATAATGGATAAGAGAAATATATTTAAACAAATAGTACTCTCGAATAATTATGACAGAAAAAATTATAGTTAGGTCATTGAATGATTTACTTGATATTGGTAAGAATCATAAAGATCTTGATGTAGTTATCAAAGGAGTTCCTACAGATATTGCACACAAAGGTATGAGGTCAATTACGTTTTACGTTAATGATATCTATATGGACCTGTTCACGGAGAAGCCTAGCGTTTCAAAACTTTTAAAAAATTGTAGATTGGAGAACGAGGTTGAAGTAAAATTAAGATATTCTCTTAGAGAAATAAAGGAATATATTGAAGAAAGTGATTCTCTTAGTGTTAAGTCAATCAATTATAATCCCTAAGACTTTTGATTCTTATTTCAAATAAATCCCCACCTTCCCCGGTTTCGCCCTCTTCGCCTTCCCCTCCGGATCAAACTTTCCCGAATCGTTAACAGCAAAAACCTCGACCTTCTTCCCAACCACCTTCCTAATCTTCCCAACATCAACCTTCCCCAACTCAAACGGCATCACATAAAGATAAACAACCTTGCAATTTCCAACCTTCCCAAGAACATACTTAACATCCTCGATAATCTTCGAATTCAAATCAACCCCTTTCTCCTTCTTAACTTTCAACACATCAATCTTCGGCCATTCACTCATAGAAATAAAACCTTCATTGCCAAGTTTCTCCCAAAGCTCCTCGGCGATGTGCGGACAAATCGGACTAAGCAACTTCAACGAAATCTCGAAATCTTCCTTAGAAACTTCTTTTTGTTGAATTAATAAATCGAATAGTTCTTTTAGTTTAATAGTAGCTTTTCTATACTGAAAACTTTTGTAAAACTCTGTAACATCCTTAGTCGTCAAGCTCAACTTAGAAACAAACTCATCGGAGCTTTTTCCAAAAGTTATATTTTCGGATATACTGAAAATTTTTCTGATAAATCTTAAGCTACCTTGAATCC
>JAGLLG010000065.1 GCA_023140635.1 Candidatus Pacearchaeota archaeon
GGTGAAGACACAACGCCGTCGGAGGAATGGCTCCTCGAGCAGTCCCGAACACCAACCGACTTGATATGGTATTTAGAACAAGATTCTAACGAGGCTGTCGAATGTCACATCGGATACGATTCTAGCGATTATTCTATAAATATTGGAGAAAATAAAAAAATTGATGTGGATGCAGGTTCGTGTTTAACGAGGGCACATTCTAATTTTTGGCTAGAAGTTGCTTCGGAATGCTACAACAAAGATTTTATTATTGAATGTGATAAGGATTTCATTGCAACATTGTTATATAAAAATAAAAATTCTCCAATAATATATTCCTTGGAAGGAACTGATTCATCTCCTGCATTTAGTTCAATAGAATTAAAAGTAACTTCAAAATGTTTCGGAACATCTTCTTGTGAATATGAATCTACGGCGTGGGCAACTTTGGCACTATTGAAGACTGGACACAACATCGAAGAATATATCCCTTATATCATTGCAATGGCTGCTAGCAATGAGCAATACCTTCCAGATGCTTTCGCCTATATGGCAACAAATTATGATTATTATGCAACAGAGCTTATTAGTGATCAGAAACTAGGAAATTATTGGGAAGCGAAAAACTCGGCTTACAATAGATATTACGATACAGCATTAGCATTAATCGCAGTAGGAAGTTCATCCTCAGAAAAAGTAAAAGATTCGAAAGATTGGCTTTTATTTTCTCAGGGTTCCAACGGTTGCTGGAAAAATTCGATACTCGAAACGGCGATAGTTTTATGGGCTCTTGAAGGTCGGGCCGGGAGGAGTTCTGGCGGAAGTGGAAGCGGGGTGACTTATTGTTCGGAAGCAGGATACTTTTGCATCCCTTCAAAAGACTGCCCTCCTTCTGAAGATGTTGGAAATAATTATTTCTGTTCATCATTGTCAGATACCTGTTGCATGACTGAAAATCTTCAGAGTTGTTCTGCATACGGTGGAAAAGAATGTCCTTCTGAAGAAGTCTGTCTTGGAAATGAGCGACGAGCAACTGACACAGATAGTTGTTGTACTGGAGAATGCGCTGAGAAGAGCGAAGAAACTGAATGTGAATCTATGTATTATAGTTGCCGAGACTCCTGCTCAGAAAGTCAAGAAGTTGTATCTGTTTATTCATGTGATGGATTTCAAGTTTGTTGTAAAACAAAGACTTCTGGAGAATCTGGAGGTGGAACTTGGTGGATTTGGGTTTTAACCATCTTGATCTTTATAGTCTTAGGAGCAATAGGGTATGTCTATAGAGAGAAACTAAAACTTCTATGGTTCAAACTCAAGACAAAATTTAAAAAAGATAAAGGAAGGGGTGGGAATGTATCTCCGCAAGGACCAAGACCTGGAATGCCTCCGCGACCTGGTTTTCCTCCAATAAGAAGGATGCCTGTAAGAGCTCCTCCTCGGGTGAGACCTCGACCTTATAACCGGGGAGACAAAGCGATGTCGGATACGTTCAAAAAACTTAAAGAGATGTCCGGGTAAGATTTATTAATCATTCAATCTTAATCAAATTATGAAAAGAGGTTCAACAATTTTTTTGTTTATTTTTCTAATTTCCTTAGCATCAGCCGCCCCAATATTATTACTTCAACACAACGAAATACAACCTGGTGAGACCATTTTTGCAACGATCACCACGGTTGGAGAATTCACAAAAGAGATTACTTCATTAGACATAAAATTCTTTGAAGGTCGAAAAGAAGTTTTTTTTGAGTCGAATATAGTATTTTATAATGATACATTTTATCTCTATACATATACAACGCGGGAGGGAAATTTCACACTAAAGATCTCTAATATTCTATATAAAGAATCTGACGAACTTCAATCAATAACTCTAGAACAACTAATTACAATAAAAAACGATTTCATCATCGATGAAGAAACAAATGAAACAAGGACTGAAATTCTTTCGATCAAACCAGGCTTCATAAGAATAACAGACGAGCCTAAATTAAAATTTATCA
The DNA here is from genome assembly GCA_023140635.1 of Candidatus Pacearchaeota archaeon. Classification (GTDB taxonomy): domain Archaea; phylum Nanobdellota; class Nanobdellia; order Pacearchaeales; family GW2011-AR1; genus JAGVXH01. Next base: position 1,983 of record JAGLLG010000065.1, read on the forward strand.
ATAAGGGAAATTCTATATTAAATTTCACTTATTTGGAAAATGAAACTTCTCTTCAACAGCAAGAATCTATGGAAATCGAAATCCAACAAGAAGAAACATTTTCTAACTTAAAAGTCTCAACTTACAAAGATTTTTTAGTTCCTATAATGCGTCCAGCACCTGAAGATATAATCATTCCAAGAGTAGAACATGATTTAAAACACAGTCCAGATTTATTGTTAGTTGAACTCTTAACGGAAGAAAAGTTAAGTTCCGTAATAACTTTATTTAATTTCGGAGATGAGAATATTACAAATATAAAATTCAATTCAGATATTTCTTTTTTAAAGATTAAGGAGGTGGAAGAATTAGAAGCTAGAGAGGTCTATAATCTCTCTCTAACTTTCTCCCCAAAAAATCCAGGACATGTTCAAGGAAAAATTAATATTACATACACTCAATATGGGCAAGAGAAAAATCTATCAATTCCGTTGAGTCTTTTTATCCTTCCTGCGGGAAGCACTGAGGAAGATTTCAAAATTTCCGACGAAACTTGTGAAGACAAAGGTGGATCTGTTTGCACATCAGGGGAAGATTGTGAAGGTGCGGCAACTTTTACAAAGGGTGGAGATTATTGTTGTTTAGGGATTTGTGTTACAACCGAAAAAAACGAAGACGCAGGATTTGGTTGGCTTATTGGACTAGTCCTTTTAGCATTCTTAGGGTTTGGAGGCTACTATCTTTATACAAAACAAAAAAAGATTGTTCCAAAAAAATCTGACGAACAATTAAAAGAGTCTTCGGAGAAATATTCTAAAAGACTTTCGGGGGGATTACAGAGAAGTTGATTATTTCTTTTTCTTCTTTTTAGAAGTGGTTTTTTTCTTTTTGATGACTTTCTTTTCTTTTTCTATCAAGGCCTCTTGTGCTATTTTTAACTGCGCTCCCATTTGTTGAAGTTTTCCTCCAGCCATCTTCATAACATCGTCATAACGATGAAGCCTTCCAGAAATATTATTCAGCAAATTCGTCGCTTCGTTCATATCAAGGGTCACTTGCGAGGGTTCGATGACTTCAACTGAGGAGGGCATAAAATCGAACATCGTTTCACTTAATCTTGCAAAACTTTCAGTTTCAAAATCAGCTTCGGCAAAGCAAGTAAACATTATACCCTCGGAAGGAGTTCCTTGCGGACCTGAAGAATTTTCAATCTCTTTTGGCTCACTAATCTTTATCGAATGAACTTCAATATCGTTAACGTCATTAAGAACCCCTACATGCTTTGCTAAAGAATCTTTCACATGTTCTGCGGGTCTCCCAGCCATTTCAACAATCATAATTGCTCTTACCATATTGGGTTGAACAGAATATCTTTTTTAAACCTACTTATCAAAAATCATGACGACAATAACAAAAATTAAGAATATGGAAAAAGCATAGGGAGTGTATTTCAAAATTTTAGAGTTTTTGGATTCATAAACAACTTCCCCAGAATTCTCGACGGCACCATTCAATACGATTTTTTCTTTTTGGGGAATTAGGACGATGACGTCTTTCTTTTTTTCGATGGTCTCCAGGGGTTCTTTAGCAATTTCTTCAACTTCAACCGCTTCACCGTCGACACAAGCAATGTCTTGTAATTTAATCTTCTCAAGAGTTTTTTCTCCAATTCCACTAATTCTAATTAAGTCTTCAACAGATTCAAAAGGTCTGTCTTCAATAATCCTTCCAGCATAAACAGGTCCAATTCCGTTTAACTTTTCCAACTCCTCTGTCGAAGCTGAATTGATATCAACTTGATTGCCCTGACAGTCTGCACTTACAATGGAAATGAAATTTAATATTAGCAAAAATAAAATAAAATATTTCATCGTATTCTCTTTAGGATCTCCTTAACGTTTGAATACTCCACCCGAATCCGATTTTTTTCTTTCACCTTTCGAGCAATCCAAATCTTATTAAAAATTTTGTTTTCGAGATACCACTGACACTTTTTCTTTTCAATTATACTCAATAATCCATTCATCTTAACCTCTACACCAATAATTTCATATCTTCCTTCGTCCATTTTCTGAAACGCAATAAAATCTGGAAATCCAGTCCCAATAGTCATTACCTTAGAAAACGGATTAAACTTCCTCTTAGCAGGAATCAGTTTCTCTCCTTCCAAATCAATGTTATTAGACCATTTATCGACAGTCCAACCCTTCTCCTCTAAATCCTTCCTGGCTCTTAACTCGAACTGTCCTCCTTGTGCTCGACTTTTCGACCCTCGCTTAATCGCTGATTTTTTCTTTAAAACGACGTTTCCTTCTTCATTCACACTCGCCTTATATTCAACTTCCCTATCAGGACTTTGGAGTTCCATGAGGTATCAAATATTTTGAGAATTATAAAACTTTATATGTTGGAGTTTACCTTGAAATAATTATTCTTCTGCAGGTTCAGTTGCTAAAAAAGCCCACCAAGGTTTCTTCACCCCAATAACCTCACCAGTCTCAGCATCTACTTGTGCCTGAACTTGCATCCTTGCGTTAAATAATCCTAAAACTTTTGATTGTCTTTGAGTATTCACTTCATAAGCTAATTTTGCTTGGTTTCCTTGTCCAACTTCCTTTAGCTCAATATTACATCCATCTTCTTCAACACAGTTTTTTATTCTCAATCTTTGCAATGCTGTTTCTGATGCCTTATCTGGCATAACTTTGATTTCTGCATTTTTTCCATTACTTAGTTTAGTCTCTAATACTGTTTTATTTTGAACTTGTTTTTGGGTCATATTAAGGCTACAATCTGCACCAACACCTCCAACCTCTAATCTCATCTGATTATTAGATTGTTGTTGAATCTTTATTTGTTGTCCACTTGCTCCAACATAATTTCCAGACATAATTTTCTGTTGATTTTGTAGAGTAGTTTCTAACCCTTGGCCAGTTCCTTGTCCAGCTTCTTTAATCTCAGAGTCAGCTATCCCCGTTCCCGCCTCGTGAACACCCTCTGCAATGACTAATCCCATCATAAACATTCCAAACAATAAACACAATATCACTTTTCTCATAATATTAATTAATATTTAAACTATTTAAATGCTTTGTGGACTTTAAGTCCATTTGTAAATTAAAAAAATAAGATTTCTTTATTCAAGCTGATGACAGTTTTCTTGGTTTCTCATTCCAGAACCTTGTTTCATACCTTTACCTTTTCCTGAACCAATTCTGTTGTTTAAACCAAGCTCATTCCTCAACTCAGTAGCTCTCTCAAAATCTCTATCTTCTAGAGCATCGTGAGCCTCGACAAAAGTTACAAAATTATCCTCAGTTATAACATCTAATGACCTTGGATGTCTTCCATTCTCTGTCATTAAAGTAACCCAACCTTTGTAATCAAGGTTATCAAAAACATCTTCCATCGCCTCATGTCTAGCCTCC
>JAGLLG010000066.1 GCA_023140635.1 Candidatus Pacearchaeota archaeon
AGTACTTATTTCGTTAAATCCGGGTTCTCCCCACATGATCCCGGTTCCACCCCATCTATAGATTATATTAGCACCAACTCTTTGCCCATTACCTACAGTTTCAAGACTGCTTCCAGATTCTATTCTAACAGGATAAAGTAATCCACTCTGTTTTGGGTCTATCGTAAAACCATTCGTTCCAGGATTATTATTATTACATCCATAAGCATTATTGTAATTTGTATAATCTATATAACTAATAGCATCTCCAGATTGATTAAGCATAATAGAATATTGGACTGTTGAATTATACCTACTTTCCCAAAAAGCATCATTAGTAACAGTTGTTCCAGAATCAATAGCATTACATTGATTATAAATTACGCTATCAGAGTTGATACAATTAGAAGAGCAGTAAGCAGCAAAAGTACTCCCCCCGCTGCCAGCTAGAGCCACACAATTATCATACACAGTATCTACCCCATCTGAATCATGAGTATTATCAATTCTAAAGGAAATAGTATCTTTTATATTCATAGCGATAGAACCTTCCCACTTAACATCTGTCCAGCTAAGTTGTCCACTATATTGATGATCCGCAGTGTAATATCCCGCATTCCAACGATCGTTAACTTGTCCAGGGCTATCAATTGCAATAGTATTTTGAAGTCTCACAGATTGACTACTATAAATAATAAAAACGGCAGAAGGATTGCTTAAGGTAGTTGTATAACCTCCATCATGCCTAGCTACTACTCTCCTAAGTATCACTCTTTTATTATTGTAAACCAACACTTTATATCGCATAGAATCTACCCCTCCAGGTCCCCATACATGGGTATCTTCAATCAAAATATCTTCACAATTAAAACCATTTTGAAAACAGCCGTTATTTCCCATCCCAAGAGTTCCATAAAAAGCACAGTTAGTTATCTTCCAGTTTGCTCCATTAAATCTATGATATGCTAAATTAGTAAATTTTAATCCATCTAAATGTATATAATTCCTCGAGCTCCAATCATTACTGCAATCAAGAGATTGCTTTATTTCAACACCCCATCTATTTTGGGCTTTTATTGTGGTGTAAGTATTTGCACTAGAAGGAAGATAAGATTGGGTTATCCTATCTTCCAACTCATCATAAATCCCATCCAATATTATTATTGTATCTCCTCCTAAATCATTTGCTAAACTAAGTGCTGCTTGGATATTATGTTTTGATGTGGTAGGTGTTAACCCATCCCCACTATTATCTATAGCATCATCATCAACGTAATAAGTCGCACCACTAACAAAACTTCCAACAAAAATGAAAACCATCACTATAAAAATAAACCTCCAATTATCCATCCCCCATCACCCCTTTTATCTTCCCCAAAACCCACTCCCAAATCCCAAACCTCTCACCACCCCGAACAACCAAATAAGGATGACTCCCCGTCGTATTAATCCTCTTCCCCGATTCCATCACCACCTCATAAATCGGCTTAACCCCCATATCAAACAACTCCTTAACCTCATTAGAAACCAGCTCCCCACTCTCCTCATTTACTGTTCCCATCTTCTTCAATATTCCACATTCTCAATACTTTTATACCTTCTGTTCGACCCAACAACCCCCCCCCCTCAGTTGCCCAAGCCCTTATCCTTCCCCACTCCCCGCAAAATAAGGAGGCTACTTGTAGGGAACCATTGGTTCCGTCAAACTAGGCCATCGGAGTTCCACCAAATCTTGATTGATCCCCTGACATTTGCCCACCTAAATCTATAGGCATCGTAGTGAAACCAGAACCATACATTGAATGATGTTGTTGAGGATTAAGAGTACCATATCCTCCAAAATAAGAACCTTGCATCTCCGCAACCTGATTCCAATAAGGACCGGCACTCATACCATAAATCGGAGAACCAAACGCAGCCATTGACATTCCATGAGGCGACTTCTTAAAATGTTGAACAAAACCACCAGCCTCGACAATTTTCCTCATCTCACCAAGACGCCCAGTCTTTTCCAATTGCTCCATAATTTTCTTAAACGGAACATTCCCCATACCCGGTGCCAAATGCGAATCAGCAAAACCAAAATTATCCGTCAAGTGCACATGCTTAACCATCGTTTTATCCGCGGTAATCTTCTTAGTTTCGGCAAGAACATCTTTATCAGTAAAACCTTTTTTCTTCATCATATTCAAATGCCCAACATCCCATGTAACACCTAATTGTTTCTCCGCAATCTCCTTAGCCTTCGACTTACTCAAACCTTTATCTTCAATTAATTGCTTAACAAAATTATCCCGCGAACTATTAACCAATTCCTTCATTTTTTTTGCCGAAGAAAAAGCCGTTCCAGGCATAAAATTCTCGATGGCAATAATAGGGGCGTTCCCCCCAAACTCCTCATAAGACCTCATAGCCAAATTCCCAAAAGTCTCAGCTGACTTACCCATCGCAAAACCCTCAGTTTCCTTATAAATCTTAGGAGCCCCATACCTCTCATCAAGAACTGGTTTCCCATCCTTCTCAATAGTTTTTTGCATAGTAATATGTTGCAAATTCCTAAAAGATTCTTCAAAAATTTCCCCCTTTCTTAAAGGATTCATAACCGCACCATCTGGCAACCTTTTCATCACATCAGAATATCCCTTGGCAAGATCCTTTAACTCTTTTCTTTGGACATCAGAGCCATACTTATACGCTTTGTGAAAAGATTCGGTAAATCTCAATCTAAGGTCATCAAGGAAAATATCTGCCTTCCGCATTTGATTATAGTCTTTTTCCTGATCAGAATTAAAATCCGGAAGGTTCTTTCCACTAATCAGGTCAATATTTTCACCCTTATTATTTCTAATAGCAGTCTTATACACCCCCTCCAAAGATTTAGCGGATTTCCCAATAATATCACTAACTTCCTTGTTAGATTTTGCCAACTCAATCATCTTATTATCCCAATCACTTTCATTTGCCGAAGCTACTCGTTCCTTAGGAGTAAACAACTGTCCCTTCCCCTCATTAGCTTCAAAAGAACCTATTTCATTAGGACGATACCTATATTCCTGTTCAAGCGGGACTATCTGCTTCGTCTCACAATTTATCGCAAAAGTTTTTTCAACCTCAAATCTCTCCTTACCTTTACCTGGCCGAAACTCAGGACCTGGAGTTCCAACAGACCCATGAAAAACAATCGGAACATTCCCGTTAGGGTCCAAAACATGCGCCTTTTCAATAGCATCAAACATCCTCCGTTCATTATCTCCTTGCACAAAATCACCACCCCAACCCTTATCATCAAAACCAGCAGGATCGAGTAGTGGTCCATGAACAGACGGCTTAACACCTGAAAGTTTCATCAGAGCTCGCATCTCTTTAAAATGTTCTTGAGGGACATTTTCAACCACTTCAGGCATAATCAACGAAACCTCAAAAGCCTTCACACCCTGCTTCAACGCATTAACAGTTTCACCAAGCTGATTTGCAGTTTGAACAGAACCTGAAAAACCAAGCCCAGCCCCACTCATTCGATAACCAACAAAATTTCCATAATCAGGACTAAGCGAAGACGCCCCCCCTTCATAAAACGATTCCGTACCAACATAATCACTTGCCATATATCACCATAAACACTAGAGTTTCTGATTATTTAAAATCTGCTATTAACGATATCTAATTCAATAACTAAAGATATGCCTTCATTTCTTCTCTCGCCAAAAACATTTATTCGCAAGTTTTTTATCAATAAATTTAAATTTGTTTTTCTTAATTAAAGCATCCGAACAAACTTCCTTAAAGCTATAAATTTCGACATCTTTTTTTAGAGTCTTTATTGCCCTAACTAATGGGACAAAATCCCCATCCCCACTAATTAAAATTCCTTTGTCGTATTTATCCTTAGTAGCATCTAAAATCATATCAACAGCTAAATGAATATCATCACCCTTAATTGAATAAAATTCTTCATCTAATTTATTTAATCGCTTCTGTCTTTTACATAAGATAACCTCAAACTTTTTTAATTGTCTCAAGCGATTAAATAATTTCTGTTGCCTTTCCCATTTATTTACATTTAATTTTCTTTTCAAAGAAGCATTGTAATAGTTAACTTTCGCTAGTTCATTTTCTCCACAAATCTCTTTAGAAAATCTTTCAAAGTCAAACATAAAATCACTATATCTTTTATTCAGAGTTTTTATTCCATAAACAAAATTAGCACCATCAATATAAATA
>JAGLLG010000067.1 GCA_023140635.1 Candidatus Pacearchaeota archaeon
AAAATAAATTTTAAATATCGTATTTGGTGCAAATAAATTTTTTTTAACGCCCCCGTCCATCGGAAATGGACACCTGTGGCTAAAAAATTTATTCGCGGGCTTGGGCAACTTAGGAATTTTAATATTTTTAACGTTTGGTTATGAGAAGTTAATTTTACAGAGCGGAGCGGTAGCGACCTCGTAAAATTAATTTGGGAAATTGTCGCAGGGAATTTCCTCATAACTGTTGTTAAGTCGTGTGAGCGAAGCGAAAGTCTGCAAGACGGCACCGAGCCGTAGGCGAAGGAGTTTTTTCTTCTGCGTATAGAAAATTTAAATCTCCTATTTTGGGGTGGGACGGAAGCGCGCGCTTTTTGTTTCTTTTTTCTAAAAAGAAAGTTGGACGATGGGCAAAAGTTTTATATATGCAAATATTCTGTAAGTGTTATGGAAAGGGGCACATGCAATTTATTAGGTTTCATTGCTTTGTTATTTCTAGTATTATCTGGAGTTAATATGATTTTTATTGGTTTACCAATTATCCAATCTGTTTCAGCAATCTATATGTTAGCTTATACCGTTTTAATTGCGATTCTCTCATCTAAAACAAATCAGGGCGCAGTTGAAACAATTTTTGTTGTTATTGGTGGATTAATCACTTTTGGACTTGTTCCGATAATTGTCTATTTCACAAAACTTAGAAAACTAATATAATTCAAAATGGCAGAAGATATCCAACAAGCAAATAAATCTCCAACACAAAAGAGTAATACCGGACTAATTATTGGAGGAATTGTAGCAGTAATAATATTTGTCCTAGTAATCTTTCTAGGATTATATTTTACAGATAATTTAGAATTTAAAACTCGTGGGGAGAGGTTTGTGGAGGATATTGAAAAGGAGTGGGAAGAAGATCGTATTGAGAGAGATAGTTTAGAAGAATCTTGTAAAGAAATAAAATTTGAAATTGTTTCGATTGGAAATTGTCCGGCCTCATCAACCTCTTGTGAACTAGTAGTAAAAAGATTAGGTGGCGAAATAGACCCGGATAAGATTACAGTTATTGTTGACGATGGATCTAATTTAATTGGAAGTAGATTACGATGGGATTATGAAGATGCATTTAATATAGGAGATACAAAAACAATTACTGTGACTAACAATTTAGAGAAAGGAAAATTAGCCGAAGAAGCTTCAACTGTTCAGGTTTATGCATATGTTTCAGATCCTGAATTAAGCGAAACTCATCCATTAAGAGAAACCGGATGTATGACCACTGAGAAAATTCTTTAATTCTAGAAAGTGTCATATAAATTAGAAAAATTTGGGCGAAGTCTTTTATCCTTGGTTATGCAAGGTGCGGAGCATTTTGTTGGGTTTTTCTTTGGTCGGATAAAAGAAGTTTTTCTATTTTTGACTTTGTCAAAAACTATCTGTCACAAAGTGACTAAGTGCGCTTCCGTCGGGGGTGGGAAAATATTGACTAGAGATTTAAATTTTTAGCAGAAGAAAAAATTCGACTTAACAAGCCGTACTACGAACAAAAGTTCGTAAAAGATACTATTTTATGATGTTTACAGAACTTTTTGATGAACAAATCTCTACTTATCTTACCCAAAATTATAACTCATCAATGTCCAAATCAATATCATCCCCAATCATTGCATCTGTCTGAATCTGAACCTTCCTTTTCACATTCTTTTTCTCTCGGGCTTTTTTCATTTCTACTAAATCGTTAAGATTTACATCTTGCAAAGATTCTCTTTTCGAAAAGTCAATCTCCCCCTTCGCAATTTTCTCAATAACTTCCTGTTTTTCTTCAGAGGGTATTTTGTCTGATTGAGATTGTCCCATTTTTTCTCTAACTGATTTGAAAATTTGTTGTTCCTCGTCTTTTGTCCTTGTGAAATGGATTTGGGGTTTGTGATTTTTCAGAAGTTTGATGCCTAAGAACGATTCGAGTTTTAGGAAGAGTTCTTTGAAGTTCTCGGGGATTTTTCCTTTTTCGATTGATTGTAAAACATTAGTCTCGATTTTGATCAATCTTGCGAGTTGGCCTATGCTGAGCTTTTTTCTTCGTCGTGCGATGTTTAGTGTCCAGTAGTAATTGTCGAGGACTTCGTCGTTATGTTGTTTCTTTGGTGGGACTCGGAGTTTCGCGAGATTTCCTTGAGTGACTATTTGGTCGTTGCTTATTTCGGTTGTATCTCTCATTCCGGAAAGTCGTTCCATTCGTTCTCGCACGGAGTATCGTTCATTCGCTTTTTCTAATTGTTCTTCAGAAGGCTTGTGGACTAAAGGAATTCCTTCCGTTTTAGCACACTCAGTACAAACTCGGACCATCTCGGCTTTTAAAATCCCTTCTAATAATCTTACCTCATCACTAGTTCTTTTGCATACAGTGCATCTCATAAGGCTCCCTCTTTTAGAAAAAGAGGTTCCCTGGAATCAGAAAACTTCTTTTCCAATGCTTCGCATTGATATAATTTCATGATTCTAGAAGATAAGGCTTATTTTTAAATAATGTTGTGTTGGGAAGTATATGTTAGTTGAGAAATTGTTCTATCGATGCGGTGTTTTCAAGAGTGTATAAAACTTGGTTGTTGTTGATTATTAGTGCTGGGAATTGTTTTATGTTGTGTTCATTGATTAATAGGTCTAAGGAGGTTAGGTTTTGATCCGCTGCTATTGGAAGAAGTAAAATATCTTTGTTCTGGTCTTTTACATCAAGAATAATCTTTGACCAGACGTTTTGAGTTGCTTTTTTTGTTATATTTTCTGATTCATATTCATAAAGATAGACTATGAGCTTGTAGTTGTTGCATCTCTCTAAGGAATTTTGATTGCTCGTCCAAAGGATTGTTCTTAGAAGATCGTATTTTTTATGGAGGAGTTTAAGATTGTCTGTTAGTCTTCCGGATTCCTCATATTGTTCGAGAAGTCTTGCTTCCTGATAGATTCTGTCTGCGAAATTTATATTGCTTTGCTTTATCGAGTCGCAATCGAAATCGAATTCTTCGGTTAGTCTTGAGGTCGCCATCGCATCTGTTAGGCTTATCTCGGATTGTAAATATAGGTTGCTGATTTTGCTTGAGTTGGTTGTTTCGATTAGCATTCCGAGAAATAGTCCGATTAGGAAGATTGCTATTGTGATGAGGAGGGCTTCCCAGAATACGTGTTTTTTACTTTTTAACATTTTACCATGTGTTGTAGCCACGGAAGTATTTGTAAAATGATACGATTAGCAACGGTGGGTACATGAGCAGATAGAAGAAAGAGTATATAAAGATGTCGCGGATCGGGTGTCCTGTGAGTCGTCCCCATTCTTTTGAGTAGATTAACGCAGTGATTGTATAGATTAATCCTAATGTGAAGAGGACGATTCCGAAGATAAAGAGTATGCTTGGGTTCAGGTTGAAGTCGTTCATGGAGACTAGCGCAACTTGGGCGGCTACGGAATATTTGGCTACGAGAAATTTCATCATGAT
>JAGLLG010000068.1 GCA_023140635.1 Candidatus Pacearchaeota archaeon
TACTTATCAACACAATTCGCAAGAACATTAATCCGCACAACCTTTTTATCCCCCAACTCCAAAAACAAAAACTTCCCCTCATCCATCATCGGCTTTCCTTTGAGTACGTCGCCAATCCGCATTTTATACGCGATGTTTCTTTTTCTTATTTCCTGCCCAACAGGTGTATTCACTTCCATGTTTGAGAAAAAGGCTTTGGCTTTATAAGGATTATTGGGGTTGAGTTAGATTAATCAGTTGCCCAAGCCCGCGAATAAATTTCTGAAGAATTTGATCTTCATGTATAACTTAAGTTAACCAATTAAAATGTTATATAACTTTTATGAGGTAAAGTTATATATAAAAAAGTTTATAAAAGGTAAGTTATATATCTTTTCATGGATGAAAGAGATTTCAAAAATACTGAAACAGGCAAGTTAGTCTGGGAATCAAAAGGTATGTATTATCGATTTGAGCCAAATCTTCTCCCTTTAGAATTCAATGAGAGTAAAGAGCTTAACAATTTGCTAGTTGAAACTTCGATTAATCTCGGTCGTTTAGATGGTATTGCACATAAGTTTAGCAGAGCGGAGATAAATTTGATGTTGGCACCATTCATCATCCGAGAAGCGAAGACGAGTTCAGAGATTGAAGGAACAAGGTCTACTTTAAGTGATGTCTATAAAAGTGAAAAAGAAGAAGAAAAAAATATTGAGAAAGCATTAGATAATGAAGAAATAAGAAACTATCGTAAAGCATTAGAGTGGGGACTTAATGAACTGAAAACAAAAGAATTTTCTGAGGAATTTATAAAAGAAATACATAAAATTTTATTAAGGGGGGTGAGGGGGCAGAATAAAAATCCTGGAGAATACAAAGCATACCAAAATGCAATTGGAAATCAATCTGACACTTTTGATTCTGCAAAATTTGTTCCAGCCTCTCCTGAAACTACCCCCAAACTTATGAAAAATCTAATAAGTTTTATAAAAAATAAATCGATTAATCCACTTTACAATATAGCATTTATACATTATCAATTTGAAAGTATCCATCCTTTTGAAGATGGAAATGGAAGGATTGGAAGGTTATTGATTATATTATACTTACATAAAATAGGGATATTAGGTCAACCACTTATTTATATCAGCGAATTTTTTAATAGATATAGAAAAGAATATGTGGATTTAATGTATAATGTTAGCTCGGAAAATAAGGTAAACGAGTGGGGAAAATTTATTTTAAATGCATTAAATACTCAATCTAAAAAGGCTTTAAAATTTTCAATAGAACTTGAAGGATATAAACGAGAGATAAAAGAAGATCTCCAAGGTTCTTCTAAAAGTATGAGAATTCTCTCAATAGTAGACCTTCTCTTCATAAATCCTTACATTACAATAAAAGACGTAGTTTCTGTTGCCAAAGTATCTCAACCAGCAGCCTCAAAGTTAATTCAAAGTCTTGAAAAAAAAGGTATCTTAAAAGAAGTTACTAAAAGAAAAAGGAACAAGATTTATTTAGCACCAAAGATTTTAGAAATTTTAGAAATTTAAGTCAAGAGAACTTTTAAATAAATCCTCTATCCATAAGATACAAAATTATTTTTGTTTTCCAGTATATATTAGTATAAACGCATCACAGTATCTTTATCCATTTTATTATATTTTTTTGAATTACAACTTTTACACAGAGGATTAACTTCATTTATAGTATAAACAAAACCTTTCGAAACTTTAGATATAGGAGGGGTATGGTCGAGTGTTAATTTTAGTATTCCAACAAACTTCTTACAACTTGGACAATATCCATTTGTTTGTTTTAACTTAAGTTTCCATTCTTCTAAACTAAAATTATGAATGACATTAATCTTTCTTACCCTTCTTTTACGAGAATGGTCTTGGCATTTTAATTTCCCATATTCAGAAGCCCTATATTTTCTCTTTGTGTTTCTAATGGCATCCTTATTCTCCTTATGATATTTTCTTACTAGTGCTCTTCTCTTTTCCCCGTCTCGAAGGTATCTTTGTCTATCTAAATTTCTAACATATTCTGTATATTCTTTTCTCCTTTTCTTATGATATATTTTTCTTTTTTCTGAATCTCTTCTTGCGTCGATCTCTTTTCTTTTTTCTGGATTTTTTATCACCCAATTTTTGCTTACCTTAGAATGTTGTTTTTTCTTACATTCAGAACAATACTTTTTATTCCAACAAGTATTTTTTATTTTTCCTCCACATTCAAAGCATCCTATAAATTTTGGTCTTGGATTTAACTCTAATTCTTTTCTCCTTTTAATAATTATATCTTTCCTTTTTTCTGTACTTTCCTTAGCATATTCTCTATCAACCTCTTTTCTACACTTTTCACAATACTTTCTTGCCCACCCTTTTAATGTAGTTTTAACTGTTCTATTACATCTTTTACAATTTATTATGAGTACCTCCTTTAGGTGACTAGTTTGCATAAATTTTCTAAGAGTTCTTTGATTTTATATTTTTCGTACACAATTCTATTTCATAAAAGATTCTGCCCCATGAATCCTAATTCACATCCTCTGAATATATCCCCTCTTAGGCCTAAACAAATCTCCAGACCTCAACAACTTCCCAATCGCCTCGTCGACATCAACAGCCTCAATCTTCCCCTTCAACGCCTTCTCAACCTCCTCCAACGGAATCAACTTCCCCAACTTATTCTCTAACTCCTCAATCACCTCACGAACAGCCGAAATCTTATTCCTCGCCGACGCTGGATTCCCACTAATCCTATCAATATCAATCGTCTTCGTCTCCTCATCATAACCGACCTGCATAAGATAACCCTTAACCAAAGCAATCGCAACCTGTGCATCCTCGACGCTAACTTTCTTCTTCAATCTCATACGAGCATGCGCCTCCGCCAAACGAACTAAAGCTTCTAACTGCCTTGCACCAATCGGAATAGGCTTATTCGGAGCATCCCCTATTTGTGGCTGATTACGCAACCCAACATAAAACTTCTTCATTTCTTTAATAGCCTCGTCGGTCAAAACAGGATTATACTTCTGTTTCGTATAAGAAATATACTTTTTAAGAAGAGCTTTATCAATAACACCATGCTTTGCCTCCTGCTTATGCTCTTGCAAAACATGTGTAGCAATCGCCTCATCCCGATCCTTGCTAGGAATATCCCTCATAATAAAAATCGCATCAAAACGCGAAAGAAGACTTGGCGGCAAATTCACTTGCTTAGGAATAGATTGGGTAGGATCAAATCGCCCAAATTTTGGATTAGCCGCAGCAAGAACCGAAGTCTGAGCCCTAAGCGTAGCCTGAACCGCAGCCTTAGAAATTGTTACGGTTTGTTGCTCCATCGCCTCATGCATCGTCGACCTATCCTCCTCATTCATCTTGTCAAACTCATCAATACAAACTAAACCCTTATTAGCAAGAACCATCGCTCCCGCTTCCAACCTCCAACCCTTCAAGAACTCATCCTTAACAACAGCAGCCGTAAGTCCAACACCCGTCGCTGATTTCCCAGAAACATACCGAGCCTTAGGAGCAACACTCGAAATAAAACTCAACATAACCG
>JAGLLG010000069.1 GCA_023140635.1 Candidatus Pacearchaeota archaeon
AAGTTCAGAAACCCTCTCAAGAACCCGTTTTGCCTTTTCAGGCTCATCACGTACAATATTAAGAATATAAAGAATCTTCCGTAAAATTTCATCATAAGACTCTCTCTTATTCTCTCGAAGTTTTCCCAAACGAATTTTCGTTTCTTCACTCAACTTTATCGTCGTTATCTTCAAATCGTTCTTTGCTTTTTTTACTATTTTTTTATTACTCATTTTTACGATAAAATGTATACTCAAGTATACTATTTAAAGGTTTTCGTCTCTCCATAATTACAACAATGAGAAGGTTTAAATATCCTTCCTTGGTTTAAACTTTAACTAAATTTAATATGAAAAATATGAAAAGAAATTTGCTTTTAGTTCCTTTTATTGCAGTTATAACATTGATGATTGTAGGATTTGCTTCTGCAAATCTTGCTACGAACATCGACACAGAATTTAATGGTGTTACACTTGGTTCAGGAATTACAATGGCTGGAGATGTTGATAGTGTTGTTCCAGTACGAATTATATTTGATGCGGACGACGATATGGACGACGTAAAAGTTAAGGTCTATATGGAAGGTCACCGAGAAGATGTTTCTGTTTCTACAGATAGATTTGATATCGAAGATGGTGTAACATACACTAAGCTTTTGAAATTAAAACTACCTTCTGACGCAGACGATTTATCCGAAGAGTATACTCTATACGTAGAAATTGTTTCTAAAAACGATCGAACAGAAGAAGAGTATACAATCAGCATGCAAAGAGAATCTTATACATTCGAAGTATTATCTGTAGACTATTCTTCAAAAGTTTCTGCAGGAGATGTTTTCCCTGTTTCTGTTGTCGTAAAAAACAATGGTTACAACCGAATGGATGATAACTACGTTGTTGTTTCTATACCTGCTTTAGGTATTTCAACTCGAGGTTACATGGGAGATTTAATTCCTACAGAAGATTATGAAGATTATGATGACGAAGAAGATTCTGCTTACAAAATGGTATACCTAAAAATCCCTGAAAACGCAAACGCAAACGTTTACGAAATGAGGATTGAAGTATACAACGATGATTCTGAAACAAGTATTACAAGATTAATCAGCGTAGATGATTCAGCTTCTATGGTTTTAGCAGCAGTTAAAAACAAGGACTTAAATGCAGGAGAGACAGTAACTTACGATTTAATTATTGTCAACTCAGCAGATGATGTAACAGTTTTCAACTTGAACGCTGTTTCTGGAGATGTTTTAGATGTTTCTGTCCCTTCAGTAATTACTGTAGGTCCGGATTCTAGCGAAACAATTTCAGTTACAGTTCACGCAGATGATAAAGCTGCAATTGGAACCTATACTTTCTCTGTAGATGTTAACGGTAAACAAATAGTCTTAGGTGCTAATGTTGTTGGAACTAATGTTTCGACTTCCGTTGTTGCCCTTACAGTAATCCTTGTGATTATCTTTGGCGTTCTCCTTGCAGTTTTAGTAGTCCTTCTTACACGAAAGGAAAAACCAACTGAAGAAGTAGAAACTAGCTACTATTAAATTAAATTTATTTATTTGCTTACTTTATTTTTCGTAAGCTTTTTGTTTTTTGAAAAAATTTGAATAGATTATTTTCGCTTACTTTTTCGGAAACCTTGATTTTTTGGAAGCTTAATTTTTAATGCATAGAAAAATATCACTATTAAAATTACAAGAACGAAACTTAGTTTTGAGAAAAAACTTAGTAAAACTGTATTTTGTCCACAAGCGATTTCTCTTATTTTGTTATCGCAACCAGCATCATCACTTGTATAATTAATAATCATTTGACTATTTGTTCCGTTGCATTCTTGCAGTACATCTCCAAAAAAATCACAGCTATTACCATTTATCTGACTATAAAAGTCACATTGGCTAGACCCTTCATCCCAAACGCACCCGTATTCTTGAGTTACGTCACAATCGAAAACTACGCAATCGTACAACAACGCCTTATAACAAGGGTCTATCTCACATGTTTCTTTGTTATTATATCCCCCACATGTATTGGAGATATTGCTACAAGGAAAACAATCTCCAGGGGTTATTGCAGGAGAAACTTCAGCCTCCCATCCGCACATTCCAGGTTTAGTTGCTTCCCAATCATTACAGATTGAATATAAATTAAATGTTTGACAAATTTCTGAATATGGATTCGCACAATATCCTTCGTCAGGAACCGTTATAAACTCCTTGGGACATTCACATTTATTTTCTTCATCTATAACATCTTCTCCAAAAAAATTTATTCTATGCATATAACCATCCTCGTGATAATAACAATAAGTTATAATAAAAGGCACCGAATAAACATTATGATTATCTTCTTCGGCATTTTCTCCTGAAGAATATTTTTC
>JAGLLG010000007.1 GCA_023140635.1 Candidatus Pacearchaeota archaeon
CGATTCGTTTTGCTCCTTCAACTGTAAAAGGCAACGTTACAACACCAATTACCAAAGAACCTTGTTTCTTTGCTATTTCAGCCACGACAGGTGCTGCACCAGTCCCAGTCCCCCCACCAAGTCCACAAGTAACAAAAATCAAGTCAGAGTTCGCTAGTTTTTTCTTAATCTCCTGTTGTTGTTCTTTCGCAGCCTCTGCACCGATCCGAGGGTTCGAACCTGCACCAAGACCTTTAGAAAGTTCTCGCCCAATTAAGACTTTTTGATCAGCATTAGCATAAAGAAGATCTTGCGCATCAGTATTTATTGCAATAATCTCCCCACCTTTGATTCCGATTTCTCTCATTCGAGAGACTGTGTTTCCACCAGCTCCACCAACACCGATAACCTTAATTCTCGCAGACTGCCTCTTCAAAATCTCCTCTAATTCTTGATCTATTTCCAGATTTCCCCTTCCTGGAGGAATAGGATAAATTTCTGAGACATCCCCCTCTTTTAATATATCTTCCATGATTAAATTTGGTCATGAGAGTTTTTAAGGATTTAGAGCATTTAGTAGATATAATCTATGTTTATCAAAATTGAAATCTACCTGCTCGATATTTTTTTAGGAAAGATTTATAAATTTTTACTCAATCAAAGTAGAGGAATAATTAAATATAAAAATGGAAGAAATATTCTCAAAATGGTCTTCACTTGAAGAGAGACTAGATGTTAAGAGAAAAGAGAAGGACAATATTCCTCCAATTATAAAAGAACAGCGTTTAATTAGTATGATTAAATCAGTATTCAAATACCCAAAAGAGGCTGGGATATTTATTGATATTGTAACTGCAGAAAAAGAGATTAACAAGCAACTTGAATATCTTGGTAATCAGTATATTGAGCGTCTTGAGTTCTTTCCTGGAAGCAAAGAAAGCTATGAGCAACGGATGGAGTACAAAGTTGAGTTTGTTAAGGATCTTTCAAAAGTAACTAAATCAAGCAAAGATATTGATAACTATTGTGCTTTTATCGCAAAGGAAATGCTGATAAACGGTCACTATATTAAAATAGTTGAACCTTCTCTGGACTTGTTAATGTTAAATAAAGTCATTGCTGTCGTTGATTCAAGAATTACCAGCAATTCATCTGCTAGCGAATCCTGGAGTTCAAGTCATAAAATGGAAGAAAAGTTGGAATATGGTGTACCTGTAAGAAGAGCTTAAGAAGAATTTTTTGAAACAACGCTTTCCTCGATAGAAGCCAATCTGACCACAGTCTTATAATAAAATCTATAAGATTTTCCCATAACAATAGTTCTATTAGTCATCCCTTTCTTTTTCCTTCCCCTCAACAACCTCAGCCTCAACCTTCAACCCAAGAATCTCCTCGAATTTCGGTGCAAACATTTTCACAAACGGCTCCATCTGTTTCTCAACCTTAAACGTAACAACCTCACCCTTCACATCAAACTCAAACTTCCTTCTAAACAAAAATTCCTGCAACGCATCAACCTTCTCTTTCTCGTCAGTCACAATTTTCCCAATCTTATACTTATAAGTTACTTTCTTTCCTGCAAGAGGATTATTAAAATCAACCAAAGTCCGGCCCCTGTCACTTGACAAAATCCTAACCAGTTGCCCGTCGAGTGAAAGTTGCATACCTCGTTGCGGGTCAATCTTTTGCTCATGAAATAGTTTCGTCGGAATCATCCGAACCATCTGAGGATTCCGTTTCCCAAAAGCATCCTCAGGCTGAAGGTCTATAGTATAAGACTTACCAGCCTCTTTCCCCTCGAGATCTTCATCAAAACCCTTCGGCAACATCTTATGCCCAACTGAAAGAACAAAAGGTTTCATATTTTTAACATCTAATCCAGCCTTCTCAGCGTCTGCTTTTATGTTTGTATCAAAGATCTCATTAGTACCACTAATCCCTCCAGTAAACTCAACTTCGATAAAATCATTTTTCTTAACTGCCATATTGGTTTGGAGAAATAGAGGTTTTTAAGTTTTAGGGAATTAATCAAAAACCAAAGTTTTTACCCAGTAGGTAACTCTGACGAGTTAAATTTATTGTGCAAAGTTTTATAAATGATTTTTTTTTCTGATGAATATGGTATCTAAAGTTATTGATGCGACGGAAATGCGTGTAGGCACGTATATTATAATTGACGGAGGGGTCTATCAAGTTAAGAAAATGGACATCTCTAAAACTGGAAAACACGGACACGCGAAGGTTCGGTTTGAAGCTGTCTCGATTTTATCTGGAAAAAAGAAAGTCCAAGTTGTTCCAGGACATGACCGATTTGAAGTTCCAATGATTGACAAAAGACAGGGACAAGTTTTATCCGTCAATGGAGAAACCGCGAGCATCATGGATAACGAGAATTTTGAGAACTATGATTTAGTAATTCCAGAAGATTTGAAAGACTCCGTTACCGACGGTGTGACTGTAGAGTACTGGGATGTCGAAGGCGATAAATTAATCAAGAAGGTGATGTAATGGCGGTAAAACTTCCAGCTGCACAAAACAGATTATACAAAAATGCATTTGTATGTAAGGTTTGTAAACACAAAATGAAACTCGAGTCCTTAAAAATTTTGACAGGGAAGGCGAGATGTCGAAAATGTGGCGGACGAGATTTCCGACCTGTCAGGAAGAAGTAATTACAATCCTCTGGTTTCTATTAAGTATATTAAGATTATCAACACTAAAACTGGCATTACCTATATAAACCTTCGAAATGATATTTTAACATGGTGAGTTTTTGGGTTTACGACGTCGGGTTTATGATTTTATTCAGTGTATTCGTAGCTTGGTTTCTTTCCTCTCGGAAAAAAAGTTTGAGTCGCGAAGGGATTATCTTTATGTATCGAACAAAATTTGGAATGAATGCAATAAAATATGTCGGAGATAATTTCAAAGGTGTGTTGCATAAATTAAAATATGTTGTTGTTGCCGTCGGTGTTGCATTGATGAGTATAATGATTTGGATGTTAGGAAAAACACTTTTAATTTATATTATGAATCCAGAGATCACAGAAACGATTAAAGCTCCTCCAATTGCCCCCCTAATTCCTTATTTCCCGAAGCTGTTTGGAATGGAGAATTTGTTCCCACCATTTTACTTTACTTATTTTATTTTAGCCTTGGCGATTGTTGCGATTGTCCACGAATTTTCCCACGGAGTTTTTATGAGATTATTTAAAATTAAAATTAAGTCTACAGGTTTAGTTTTTCTCGGTCCAATTTTAGGAGCGTTTGTCGAGGAGGAGAAAAAAGGATTTGAAAAAAAGAAAACATTAGAGCAGATGACAGTTTTGGGAGCAGGAGTTTTCGCGAACCTAATTTTCGCTTTAATATTCTACGGACTTTATGTTTTGTTTTTCTTCTCGTCGTTTGCCGCATCAGGATACGTGTTTAATACTTATGCAGCTCAAGAAGTTCCAATTGATTTAATCGATACAATTGGAAGAGACATAGGACCCACGACGGTATTTTTTAATGAAGGATCCTTAAAGATGAACATTACTATGAATCTTACCGGGGCAAAAGTGGGGGGGGGAGATTATTTTATGAGTACAAAAATAAAGGAACTTCTTTTGAAAGGTGTAGAAATTAATAACTACACTACAGTTTTATTTGTTAAATCTCCAGCAATCTTAGCGCAGATGCGCGGAGCAATCGTTCAAGCAGATGACGTAAAGATCATGAATCAAGATGATTTAATAAAGTTCTTACAAAGTAAGGAACCCGGCGACGAGGTTAAATTTGTAACAGAAAACGACGACGGCATCCATGAATATATTTTTAATTTGGGCGCCCACCCCCTCGATAGTAGTGTAGCATATTTAGGCGTCGGGAATTCTCAAGTTAAGCCCGAAGAATTTGTTCAGAAAATTTTAATAGGATTCATGTCCTTCAAAGATCCTTCTACATTGTATAAACCGACATGGGACGGGGAGTTTGTTTACTTTATCTACCATTTACTTTGGTGGATTATGGTTATTAACTTACTTGTAGCATTGTTCAACATGATGCCTCTTGGAATGCTCGACGGTGGAAGATTCTTTTATCTTACAATCTTATCAATCACTCGTTCAGAAAAAATTGCAAAACAAGCGTTTAAATTTGCAACGTATGCAATCTTATTTGTGTTCTTATTATTGATGTTCTTTTGGTTCATTAGGATAATTTAATAAAATATTTAAAGGGAGTTATCGTTAATAAATCGGGATGTTTAGTTCAACGGATCCCTAACTAAATAAACTGAGGTGAAAAACATGGCTTTACCAAAAACTCCAAAACAGTGCGACATTAAGATTAAGTCTCTTAAGAAACAAGTAACTGTAATGGAAAAAAGAAGGAAGACTCTTGCTACTGTTAAAAAAAAGGTTAAGAAAAAAGTAGTAAAGAAGAAACCTGTTAAAAAAAAGGTTACTCGAAAGAAAAAGAGAAGGTAAACAACCAACATTTTATTTTTATTTTTTTTGATTAATTTTATAAATAACTTCTTTGTTTTTTTATAATGGAGAAGTATAGTATTAGCGAAGCCAAGAGTAAGTTGGCGGAAGAAGGTTATGGTATTGTTGGAGATCATAGTGCCGTAAAGATTTGCCTTTGGACAAAACACGCTCTTCGAGGAGAAAGTGTGTGTTGGAAGGAAAAATTTTATGGTGTTAGTTCCGCAGGTTGTTGTCAAATGACTCCGAGTTTATTTCATTGCGAGAACAAATGTCTTCATTGTTGGAGAAATTTAGATTATACCTCAGATAAAAAAATAAAAGATGCCGACAGCCCAAAAGAAATTCTCAACGGAATTGTTGAAGCAAGGAAAAATTTGTTGATGGGCTTTAAAGGTCGGAAGGGAATTGATTTAAAGAAGTTCGAGGAAGCACTTGAGCCAAAGTTGTATACTATGAGCTTATCGGGAGAGCCGACGCTGTATCCTCGATTAGGAGAAATGTTTAAAGAAATTCGAAGACGACAAGCAGTTTCGTTTCTAGTCACGAACGGTCTAAACCCGGAAGTAATCGCAGAGTTTAAAGACGACGAACTGCCAACACAAATTACAGTTTCGACGAATGCTCCAAACGAAAAACTGTTTAAAATTTGGCATCGGTCGACGAAGAAAGATGCTTGGGAAGAATTTAATGAGACTTTGGAAGTGATTAGAAATTTGAAAGGAAAGGTTCGGAGAGTGATTCGATTGACTTTAGTTAAAATTGGAAAAGATGGAGAATTCAATAAAACAACTAACATGTCCGACGAGAATGTTGAGGAATATTGTGATTTGATTAGAAAGGCAGAGCCGGATTTTATTCATGTTAAAGGATTCAAAAGCGTAGGTTATGCTCGAGCTCGAATGGGTTATGATAACCAACCCTGGTTTGAAGAAGTTAAAGAGTATGCTGAGAAAATTAGGAAAGGTTTATCCTCGAAGGATGACTCTGGTGACCCTGAAGGATATGAAATTGTGGGAGAAGACGAGAGAAGTTGTGTTGTGATGTTGGCGAAAGAAGGGGGTGAGTTGAGGATTAGAAGAGTCT
Source organism: Candidatus Pacearchaeota archaeon (assembly GCA_023140635.1). GTDB lineage: Archaea > Nanobdellota > Nanobdellia > Pacearchaeales > GW2011-AR1 > JAGVXH01. The sequence goes on from JAGLLG010000007.1 coordinate 5,535, forward strand.
AAAAATATTTTTAAGCTAAATTATCATTTACAACGATTATTCTTCCATCTGAGTTAGAGCTCGCCAAATCACCTTGGTCGGATTTAAAGTCACCCTCTGGAAAAACACCCAATCTTGAAAGACCACCTTCTTGTGTACAAAGGGTTCTGTTTCCATTTTCATCAAAAATTGGAATTCCTTTTTCATTAGTTTTTGAAAATGTCTTTCCATTATATCTATCACTTAGTTCAGGTACTTCGTAGAATCTTGTTTTGTTTGTTGTTTTAAATTTTAAGCCGTAAATAGAATTTGCGGATTCTTCAAGACTTAAACCATACACAATTACAGGATTCCCTAAAGGAATTTTTTTAATTTGATTCTCTAAATCTCTTGCTAAAAAATTATTTGGACTATAATAATCTCTTTTACCTCTTAAAACAACAGCCGGAGCATCAATATGAAATTCATAAATCCAATTCCCATGCTGTTCTACAATTAATCCTAAATCTGACAAGGTAGCAACCTTAACTCCCTGGTTTTGTAGTTCAATAATCTTAAATATACTAGAAGAAACATTCAAATTCTTTCTCGCTCTTTCTGAAGAATATTTTTTATTTACAAGTTCCTTATATTTTCCTTCTTCATCCGCAGATAAAAATCTTACAGTAGGCAATTCTAAATTTCTTGGAATTATTGTTTTATAATTTTGTTCCATTTTTTAATATAAATTTAATCATTTTACCTAATACTTACAACATCACGATCCCATCCTTAGTCAAAGCCGCAAACCTAACACCGACAGGCAAACCCAACAAAGCAGATTGCAACGCCATATGCTCCTTCCCATTCCCAGAAGCTATTGAAAGCGCTACTTCAAGCCCCGCGAATTTCCCTTCGAGTTTTTTTCCAAGTTCTTTTTTCAACTGAATCAAAGACTTATTCGAATCGAACTCCACGAAATCAAAAGGAACTCCCTGAACAGTAAACTCCCTCGCGAACGAAGTTCCAACAACAATGATTTTTTCCCACTCACCTTTCTGCATCAGACCAGCGACCTGTCCCCAAGTCCCTTTCCCAGTTGATAGTAATGCGACGAGTTCCATAAACTTTTTCAGAGTAATCGATATTTAAGGATTGTTGTGGTGAAAAGTAAGTTTTATAAACTAAACTTTCACCTAATTTACACTACTGTTAGTAGTAGACGAAAGTCGAAATAAATTCTAACAGTTTTTAGTACCATGGAAATTAAAAAAGCATTAGCTGAATTACGAAAAGAAAAGAAAAGAAAGTTTGTACAGACTGTAGACCTAGTTATGAATCTAAAGAATTTCGATGTTAGAAAAGAAGCATTGAATACTTTTGTTTCTGTTCCACATCCTAGCGAGAAAAAATTAGCAGCGTTTCTAACAAAAAAGTCAAAATTAATTGATACAATTACCGAGGACGACTTTGTTAAATACAAAGAAATGAAAGACATTAAAAAACTCGCAAAGAAATATGACGCTTTTATCGCAGTTGCTCCTATGATGGGAAAGATTGCTACTAAGTTCGGTCGAGTTTTTGGTCCAATGAATCGAATGCCAAGTCCTCAAGCGGGAATCATTCCTCAAGAAAAAGATGAGATGATCAACGCAATGATCGAGAAGATGAAAAAATCTATCCGAGTTAAGAATAAAGAGATGGCCATTAAGTTAGCTGTTGGAAAAGAAGACATGGATGATGGAGAATTGGAAGAAAATATCACTACAGTCATCAAGGCACTTGAGAAGGTTCTTCCGAGAGGTAGGGATAATGTTAAAGAAGTTTTGATTAAGTTCACTATGACTAAACCTATAACAATTGTGGAGGCAAAAAGATAATGGTAGCTCAGCAAGAAACTCACGTATCGGAAGCAAAGAAACAGAAAGTCAAAGAATTGGCTGCGCAGATGAAGAGAAAAACTGTCATGATTATTTCAATTAAGAGTTTGCCATCGGCACAGTTCCAAGATATTAAAAAGAAATTGAGAAGTAAAGCAAAAATTCAAGTTGCTAAGAAGAGTTTAGTGGATTTTGCACTTGATCATTGCGGGATAAAAGAACTTCATGGATTAGTCCCGTATGTTGACGACTCGACTGCTTTGTTGTTCTCCGACGCTGACGCATTCGAAATTTCAGGAATTCTTGCGGACGAGAAAAGTCCAGCAAAAGCGAAGGCTGGACAGATTGCTCCAAACGATATTGAAGTTAAAGCAGGACCTACAGAATTGATTCCAGGCCCGGATATTTCTGCATTGAGTGCTGTAGGATTGATACCTAAAGTTGAGAATGGTAAGATTGCTGTTATGCAAGATAAAGTTATTGCTAAAGAGGGTGACGAAATAACTGAAGCTCTTGCTTCAATTATGGGAAAGTTGGACATCATTCCTTTCGAAGTAGGCGTTGAACCCGTCGCTGCTTATATGGGTGGAAAGGTTTATGCAGATATTAAAGTTGATAAAGTTGACGCCTTAGCTAGATTAGAAGAGAGTTTTGGACGTGCAATTGCATTTTCTGTTGAGTTAGGAATTATGAATGATTCTACTGTAGATTTTATCTTGGCTAAAGCAAATGCTCATGAAGGTGTTGTAACTAGAATCATAACTGGAGAGCCAGAGCCAGTTGCAGCAGTTGTTGAAGAAGCACCTGTAGCGGTGGAAGAAACTAAAACGGAGGAACCTAAGCAAGAGTCTGCAGCAGGACTTGCTAGTTTGTTCTAATAATGGAAATGAAATTTAATACTCAATTAACTAAATCACAAGATAAGGTTAGTTTAGAATAAAAAAATGGAATACACATATGCGGCACTTTTGTTGCACAAGGTTGGAAAAGATATCAACGAAGATAACTTGAAGGCTGTTATTTCCGCAACTGGAGCTGAGGTTGACGAAGCAAAGGTTAAGGTTATGGTAGCGTCTTTAAGTGGCGTAGACATCGCAGACAAGCTTGCAAATGCATCTATCGCAGCAGCTCCGGCAGCTGGAAATGCAGAAACAACAGAAGCACCTAAAGAAGAAAAGAAGAAAGAAGAACCAAAAGCTGAAGCGGCTGAAGGTTTGGCTTCATTGTTCGGATAAATTTCTTAGTTGAGATTTTAAGCTTTGAAGTTGAACTTAGTTTGCTTTAAGGCTGGAGAAGATGAAGTCGTTTTAGACTTGTCTTTTAGATAATGAGGTTTTATTAGATGTGACTTTTTATTTATCAAACTCTTTAGCAATAAACACACCCATCACAGCACCCACTAAATTAAATACCAAATCTAACGCTGTGTTATAATACCCTCCAACTGCATCCGCAGCATCAGCGAATACAACCATTCCAAATTCAACAACCTCATTTAGAAGACCTACTCCTATCGCGGCAAGAATTGTAAAAATTATTAACGCTTTTGTTTGACCTTCCTTAAAATGTTTCTTTAACATAAAATAAACCAAGATTGCAAAAGCTACATAACAATAAACATGAATAAGTTGATCGTATTTCAAGATTACAAATTCCCCTCCGCCGTTAAAGAGAGGAATTAAAACTAAATCATACAATCTCGTTCCCCCGAAATAAAGCGCACCACCTAACATATGAGACACAATCCAAATTCCAAATAGCCAGATTGAGTAAACTGGGAAATCATAATATCTATCTGCCCGAAGAACCACATAATACAAAAGCCCGACGACGACCGCATAACTTATGAACTCGTAATTTCCCAGAGAAACAAAGTAGATTAATAAACTTGAGAGAAACAGATAAATTAATATCGTTGGTAACCTTAACCCCTTTTTCATTTCCAAATAAACTCTAAGATATTAATAAATGTTTGGACGCCCACACCAGGAATCGAACCTGGATGCCCCGGAGGGCCTGGTTTTCAAGACCAGTGCAATACCATTATGCGATGTGGGCCTTTCCTTCAGTCTTTGAACATCATCGCATTCGCGTAAGCGAGACCGAAGGGACTATGCGATGTGGGCTTTGTTTATTATCTTGGAACGCTCGTACCCGGACTTACAATTTGCATCTCCCAAAAAGATTCTGAACTTTTGTTTTGGTCGAAGCGAATTGCTCGGAATCGAACTTCGATTCGTTCTACGAGTTACGCTCGTACCCCGAATCGAACGGGGATGCCCCGAAAGGCCGCGGGTTCGAGCCGCGTGCGATACCATTACGCGATACGAGCTTTCTAAGTATTGCGTCCATGAAACATTTCTAATGTTACTTTACGCGATACGAGTCTAACTATTTTGGGAGGAGAAGGTTTTTAAATTTGTTTAACTATGAATTAAAATGCTAGAAACTATTTTGAAAAAAACTAATCTCCGGGATGTTTTTATTGGGATCACCGCGGCTTTTGCAATTATTTGTGTTTGGAGGGGTAGCTGGAATTTATTGGACAAATTTTTGTTACCCAGGAATTTTATCTTAAGTCAACTTAGTTCAATCGTCTTAGGAGTTTCAATATTAATAATTATGTCGAGGTATAAATCATGAATAAAAAGAAATCTAAAAACCTTCTTAAAAATAAAAGAGTAGCAATATTTATAATAGCAGTTTTACTTGTTAGTTTTACAGTATTTGTTATAAATATGGTAGAAAATATTTCCCCTAAAAATACGAAAGTGAAATTAGAGACAAACGTAGGAGATATTGTTATAGAACTCTATTCAGATATGCCAATTACAACAGGGAATTTTAAAAAGTTAATTGAGGAAGGATTTTACGACAGTGTAATTTTTCATAGAGTAATTAAGAATTTTATGATTCAAGGTGGTGATCCAATGGGAACTGGAATGGGCGGACCAGGATATACAATCGAGGATGAGTTTGGAACAGGACATTCGAATGTTCCTGGAACAATCGCTATGGCAAATGCAGGACCTAATACTGGGGGGAGTCAGTTCTTTATTAATGTCGCAGATAATTCGTTTTTAGATGGGAAGCACCCTGTTTTTGGTGAAGTTACAGAGGGAATGGATATTGTTCAAGGCATTAGTGAAGCAGCAACAGGAGCTCGGGATAAACCTATTCAAGAGATTAAGATAGTCAAGGCGAGTATTATCTAATTTTAATCGGTTTGAATTCTTTTAGAAACTTTAAAGCCTCTTTCATTTTTGTTCGACTTTCAGTATAAAGAGTTAAAATGGACTCACCCTTTTTTATCTTTCCAACATGCTTATGGAGATAAGTTCCTGAAGAAACTGTTTCTGGAGTTCCGAGAACTCGACATAATGAATTAATCCCTTCGTTGCTAATTTCAGTTATTTTTCCATTTCGTTTTGCCCGGATTATCTTTTTATGTCTTGCAAGTTGGAGGGAGTTGATTCTTTTGTTAAAATCTTTCTTTCCATTTTGAGCATTGATAATTTCCTTGAATTTTTCATAAGCTTTTCCAGATGCCAAGATATCCTCAGCCTTCTTTCGCGCATTTTTTATATTGCAAAGTTTCAGAAGTTCAGCAGAAAGAAATAAGGACTTTTCCTTTAGATCATCTGGTAAATTAGGAGAATTTTGTAAGACTAATAAAATATCTAACATTTCTAGAGTTGGTCCGAACCCATTTCCAATTGGCTCTGAACCTTTCGTGCAGACTACTTTGATTTTTAATTTGAAACTTCTTGAAACTTCTTGAAACTTAATTCCTAGCTTCTTTGCTTTTTCAAGTGTTGAGATTTTTGCACCTTTCCCATAAGGAATATCTATAAGAATATATTTCGAACCTGCCGCTACCTTCTTTGAGATTATTGATGCAATAAGTTGGGGCTCGATGTCAAGATTAAGTAATCGCTCAACCCGGATTATTTTATCATCAGAGGGTGCGAGTCCTAATGAACCTCCCCAAGCTAAACATGCTCCTGTTTTTTGGACAGTAGATTTTAGATCTTCTATGGAAAGTTCAACTTTGGAAATTGTCTCTATTACATCTGCAGTTCCCGAAGCAGAAGTTATGGCACGTGAGGAGGTTTTTGGGATAACTAATCCTGCCGCCGCACAAATAGCTACAACTATAGGGGTTGTTCTGTTTCCCGCAATTCCCCCTATACAATGTTTGTCCGCAGTATATTTTCCTCCGAACTTTAGCTTAGCCCCTGTTTTTACCATCGCCTTTGTTAAATTAATCATTTCTTTTACAGACATTCCATTGAGTTTTTCTGCAGCAGTAAAATATGCAATTTCAGCCTCAGTTAGATTATTATGAACGATTTCAGAAATGAGATAATAAAGTTCTTCTTTAGTTAATTGCTTACCTTGCATTTTTTTCTTGATTAAGAAAGTTGCGTCAGAAAGCTCAGAAGTGCTAACCTTAACATATGATCTATCTTTTAATTCAAGAACATCGCTTAATTCCTTAGATAAACCTATCTGATTTTTCCTGATAACTTTTGGGAAAATATCAACTATAGCATAAACTTTTTTAGAGTTTGTAATCGCAACCCGATCATTAGCAAAAACATTCATCTTTTTTGCGGTTTTATCATTAAGAATAGCTACTGGCCGACCGGCCAACCAATTAAGATTTTTAATTTTTAACTTCATTCAAGACTTTTATTTATTAAACAATTCGTTTAATTTACCCTCTTTGTAAAACTCGATGATAATTAAAACATAAGCAAGAATAAGTGGGCCAAGAATTAGACCTGCAATTCCAAAGAAATAGAGCCCTCCAATAGTTCCAATTACACTTAACGCAATTGGGAGACCGGATCCCCTAGAGAGAAAATAAGGTCTAAGAATATTATCGATTATTGATACAAAGAAGAATCCATAAAGTAATATAAAAAATCCTGAAAAAGTATTGCCCGTTACAATTAAGAAAATTCCAACTGGAAGCCAGACTAACCACGAACCTAAAACAGGGATTATTGAAACTATACAAGCGATGAATGTAAGAACCAATGCTTTTGGAACTCCTAAGAAAAATAGGCAGATACCCACGGCAAGACCTTGAATGATCCCTATTAGAATTTGACCAAAAATAAGTGCATGTGTTATACCCTTAAACTCTTCCATAAATTTCCCCCCGGTAGGTTTAGAGAAAGGAGAAAGATTAGATAAATATTCTTTTAGTTTGTCCAAGTCTCTTATTGTAAAATAAAATACAAAGAGAAAGACTGAGAACTGAAGAAGGAAGGAAGGAAGATTGACTAAGAAAATTGTGAATTGGTTTAATACTGTTGAAAAGATTTTCCCAATAATATTATCTAGATTCATTGCGAGAGAAGTTGCGACATCTCCTTGGATAAATTCTTGGAGCAGACTATTAAAATTAAAATTTTGCAAAAGGACATAAGTATCGAATAGTTGTTTGACTAATGAAGGAACGATATAGATTAGGGGAATGACGATGATTGCAGTTAGTCCTATGATAACAATTAAGGCAGAAAGGCTTTTCCATTTGAGATGCTTTTGAATTTTTTTATAAACTGGGCTAAGAATGTACCCGAAAAGTAATCCAAAGAGAATGGAAATAACGATAGGTTTCAAAATAAGAAAAGCTATGACAAAAATTCCAAAGATAAGTAATCCTGCCATCCCCTGTTTCATAATTTTACTATCTCCCATAAGATTATAGCGATTAAGATTTTATAAACGTTGGGAAATTCCCCAAAGATTCCAATGATAACAAAAAATATTTTAAATCTCACAGAAGTTTTATAAAGGAGTTTTATGTTTTCAAAGAATGACAATGAAGAAAATTTTTGAGGGTGTTTTTGATGAAGAAGTTCATACGAATTTTTTAAAGTTTGGCCGGGGAGATCATAAGAATAAATATTTAATTGAAGGAAAGAGGCAAGCGAAAAAATGGGCGATTAAAGCTGGTGCGGAGTACGCAAATTTTTTGGTGCGGAGATGTTTAGAAAAGATTAATGGATCTGTTAATATTAAGGGGGTTATAGTTTCTACCTCAGACCTAAGAAATGAAATTGATTTTGAGATTAAAAAGGTCAGTAATTTCCAAGGTGTTCGAAAACATATAATAGACACTGAAATTAAATCTTCTCAGATTTTGGATTTAATGGTTAAGTATCCTAGAGTTTTTTTTGCGTTGAGTTTTAAGGGAGATGGTTTTGTCTTAAAAATAAAACCAAAAGGCCCTAAAACTGAGAAGAAAGGAAAAGATGGTGAAGCACCAGTTGTAGATTTTTGTTCTTTAAAAACAGAGAATAAGGAGATTATTAAAGAATTATTTTTTAGCGTTGGTGATTTTCAAGAGGTTTATATTAATCATACAATTAATATTACAGACATCATATATCCTACAAATGTAGAAAACCTAAAACCCACAGAAATCAGAGAATTAGCGAAGAAAAAGGGAATTCTTATTAGAAACGTTAATGCTGATGGAATTGAAAAGACGAGTGAAGCTGAATTTGTGGTTTAGGAAGATTTAAATAAGAGAACCAATTAAATCATATATGAGAATTGATTGGGTTGCCGTCGGAGGAATTATTATTGTTACTCTTCTTTTAGGTGCTGTCCTTTGGGGAGTTCCAAATTATAAAGTTTATTCTAGAGAGTTAAATGGAAAGGCACAACTAAAAGAGGCTGAGTGGAACAGGCAGATTGCGATTCAGGAAGCGGAGGCATTAAAAGAATCGGCAAAATTAAAAGCCGAAGCGGAGGTTACGAGGGCAAAAGGAATTGCAGAGGCCAATGAAATTATTTCTAAAAGTTTGACTAAAGAATATATTCAGTATAAGTTTGTTGAGGGATTGAACGATGGAAATACTGAAGTGATATACGTACCAACAGAAGCTAATCTACCAATTTTAGAAGCACGAGGTTGAGTTCAAATTTTGAACCAATCCAATTTATCCAACTTATCCAACTTCTTAATCTGACATTCAGCTTTCTGTGCATCAGATCTATCAACACATTCTCGAGCCCGTAATAGTTTCTTAAATTTTTTACGACAAACATATTTGCTACCTTTCCCTTCGGCATGGGTTTTCATTCGTTTATCAATATCATTTGTAACACCAGTATAAAAAGAACCGTCTTGACATTCGAGAATATATACAAACCAAGACTTTTTCATTGATTATCCAATCCCTTTCGTTTGGCACAAGCTGAGCAAATCAGGGCCGTGTCTTTTAACGACATATAATATCGATTACCTTCTTCCAAAATATCATTAAACTTCCCCCATCCTTCTTCGATTGTCAGTTTTCCCGAGACAACCTTCCCAGGGACCATCGACGCCCTCTCCAAAATATCCGTCCTCTTTCGAAACATATTATAATGATAAAGATTCGGCTTCGCTGTCTTCGAAATCTTTTTCCCGCAAAGTTTACAACTGTTTTGAGTCATAAGGAGTTCCTGTTCTCGAATCGCCCACTGAAGCTGAAAGTCCGCATCCTGAATAAGATGCTTATAATTCCCTATCCCCCCAAGCCGTCGAAAAGTTAATGTAATTTCTTCATTAGAATTATCCTTATTTTTTACAATGATCTCTCCGATCTTTTTACTATATCTCCAAATCGGATATTTCTTTCCATCCCCTGGCGTTGTTGAAGGCTTGCCAATTCTATAACCTCTTGATCCAGCTTTGATTTTCCCGATAGTCACCTCTTTCTTCCGAATAACACCCCTTACTTTTTTTTCGGTCGCTTTTCTCTCTACTGTTTTTTCTTTCTTAGAAATATATCCTTCTTCCCCCGGAAGAAAGCTAGGAGTTTTTATGGCCATAAGAGGATACAACGAAATTAGTTTATTAAAGTTATTGTAGAAATGATTTTATAGGTTAAAGTGTTTAATATATCATGAAAGAAAGAAGCACATGGAAAAAGGAGAGTGCAAGAGACTTAATCTCGTTAGGAGGTATCCCGTTTTTTCTTTTAGTTCTCGCAAGAGTCTACTTACTTAACATCCCAGAATACTTTAATCAGTTCGTTTTTTCAGGAACGATATTTCTAATATTATTTTTTATCTTTAAATTAAACTTATATTCTGGGATGGGGTTCATTGTATTAATTTTCACCTCACTATTTTATTCTGAAATGACATTCTTTATATTTGGATTAATAGCCTATATTTTAGTTATCGCTTCTCTTCTTTATTTAAAGCATGACACGAAAAAAGTTTTCCTAGGAATTTTAGCCGGGATGGTTGGAGTTGCCACAGGATATTTACTGGCATAAGCTTTAAATACCTTAATTTCTGAATAATTTTATGATTCCATCCAAAACTTAAATGTTTGGATGATGAGAATTTTGTGATTGGTTGATCACGATAAACGGCAAGTGCTATTGTTGTATATCAGATAGTTAGAGCTATCAGGAAATACTATGACAGATAACAACGGAATAAGAAGCGGAAGTTTACAATTTTACCCGAGAGTTCGGGCTAAAAAAGTTATACCTAGTGTAAACTGGAAACCTGTTTCTAAGGAAGGTATAGGGATCATGGGTTTTATAGGATATAAGGTAGGGATGATTTCTGTTTGGGCAAAAGATAATACTGAAAGTTCTTTAACGAAGAACAAGGCAATTGCTATCCCTGCAACGATCGTTGAATGTCCCTCAATGAAGATTTATTCAGTTAGATTCTATAAAAATGGAAAGGTAATGAAAGACGTTGTAATTTCAAATGATAAAGATTTAAAGAAAAGTGTAAAGGTTTCTAAGAAACTTGGAAATTTGGAAAATGTGGAAGGTTATGATGATATTAGGATTATTCTATATTCTAGCGTGAAGAAAACTAGTGTTGATAAAAATAAAACTGACTTAATTGAGGTTGGTGTCTCAGGTTCTATAGAAGAGAAATTGAATTTTATTAAAGAGAAAATCGGAAAAGAAATTTCTATTGGGGAGGTCTTTAGTGAAGGCTTGGTTGATATTCGAGCAGTTACAAAAGGCTATGGAACTCAAGGTCCTATGAAAAGATTTGGTATTGCTCTGAAATCTCAGAAATCTGAGAAGGGACGAAGAAGACCAGGTTCTTTAGCACCCTGGCATCCTTCAAGAGTTACTTTTAGAGCACCTCAAGCAGGACAGACAGGATACCATAATAGAATTACATATAACAATTTGATTTTAAGTGTAGGGAAAATCAGCGAGAAAGATATTAATAAGAAGAGTGGATTTGATCATTACGGAGTTATTAAGACAGATTATTTAATTTTAAAAGGTTCAATTCCAGGTCCGAAGAAAAGAGGACTTATGATTACTACTGCAATTCGACCAACTAGATATGTGGCTAAGAAAAAATTTGAGGTTATTGAATTACGATGAAAACAAAACTATTCGACAAAACAGGAAAGGAGAAAGGTTCTATAGATTTACCAAAGAATTTTTCAGTTAGAATCCGAGAAGATATTTTATCGAGGGTGTTTGAAGCACAGAGAGGAATTTATACTCAGGCTTATGGTGCTAAGGAAGGTGCAGGTGCTCAATATTCTGCTTCAGGAATTATCAAAAAGAAGAGGCATGATTGGAAAGCTTCTTACGGTAAAGGTATTTCTCGAGTTCCTCGGAAGGTTATGTCGAGGCATGGTGCGAGCTTTAACTGGATTGGTGCAACGGTTTCAAATACTCGTGGTGGACGAAGACCTCATGCCCCTAGAAGCGAAAAGAATCCATTTAAAAAAGTCAATAAGAAGGAGCTTTTGATTGCATTTAATTCTGCATTAGCAGGCACTATCAACGCCAAGTTTTTGGAAAAAAAGTATGGACAAAAAGTTGAATCTGGGTTTGTCTTCAATGACGAAATCTTAAAGATCAAAACTAAAGATTTTATTGCATGCATGAAAAGTGTTTTTGGCGATGCTTTTAGTTATGTTCTGAAGCACAAGTCTATTCGGGCAGGTATTGGAAAAATGAGGGGTAGAAAATATAAATCTAATGCAGGATTATTATTTGTTATTGGAAACGATGAGAAAATGAAACAAAAAGGTATTGAGATTGTGAATATGAAGGATTTAACGATTAAGGATTTATCTCCAAATGGAGAGCCGGGAAGGTTAGTTTGTTATACTGAAAAAGCTATTAGTGAAATTGGGGGAAGGTTCAAATGAGGGAAGTAATGGGATTAGTTGAAGGGACTAGGGAATATCTTGCATCAGTGAGATTCCATGGTGAAAGGTTTGAAGGGACAAGAAAGTTTAGCTACTATGGACTCTGTGCATTAGCTTACCCTGTCACTGCAATAGTCGGTACTGGAGAATTTATTCTAAGTAGATTAAAATCTGGAGGATTAGAGAGAAAATGAAAACAATAATTTTAGAAAAAATTAAGTCAACAGAAAAAATAGTTAGGCAGATTGAATCGGACAATATTTTAGTTTTCGTTGTAGACAGAGCTGTTACGAAGGCGGAGATTAAGAAAGAAGTAGAAACACTTTTCGATGTGAAAGTTACAAAGGTAAGAACACACACAATGAAAAACAAGAAATTAGCTTATGTTAAATTAAACGCAGACTATCCTGCAGTGGATGTCGCGACTAAATTGGGGATGATGTAATAAGATGGGAAAAAGAATTATTCAACAGCGTAGAGGAAGAGGCGGACATACTTACAGAGTTAGACAAAAAGCCGGGACTGTTAAACCAGGCTACCTTAGTGATATGAGTGGAGAATTTAAAGTTGTTAAATTAACTGCATCTCCAGGACATTCTATTCCAATTGCAAAACTCATGAATAAAGAAGGAAAGATCTTTGAAAATTTCGCCACGAACTTGTTATATGTGGGTCAGAATATTAAGATTGGTGGAAACAAACCAGGAGATATTGCAAGAATTGGAGATTTGAAAAATGGAGTTGAAATCTTTAATATTGAACACAATTTTAAAGATGGTGGAAAATTTGTTAGAACTGGAGGAAATGCAGCGACGATTATGAATAAAGTAGGTAATATTGTTAAGGTTAGAATGCCGTCAAAAAAGGAAAAGAAATTTGACGTTAATTGTAGAGCAACTATCGGACGAGCTGCAGGTGATGGTAAAACTGATAAACCGATTTTAAAGGCAGGTAAAAAATTTTATATAATGAAGTCCAAATCAAAATTATGGCCGAGAGTATCTGCGGTTAAGATGAATGCAATTGATCATCCATTCGGAAGTGGTCGAGGTAAAAGAGTAAAGAGTAAGATTGCTAAACGAAATGCGTCACCAGGTAAGAAGGTTGGTTTATTGAGGCCGAGCAGAACAGGGAGGAAGAAAAGATAAAATGGCAGGAATATTAGTAAAGAAAAATAAGGATAGATTTTACCGAGGGAAGAATGTTGTGGAACTTAAAACCTTCAATACTCGAGAGTTCGCTAAATTAGTTAAGGCACGGGCTAGAAGATCTCTTTTAAGAAACTATGATGTCATAGAAGCATTCGTTAAGAGATGTGAAGAAAAGACTGCAAAAGATAAGGCTATTAAGACCCATAATAGGGCGTTAGTCATTGTTCCTCAATTGATTGGCAAAACTATTGGAATCTATAACGGAAAAGAATTCATTAAGGTTATAATTACTGAGGAGATGTTAGGTCACCGATTAGGGGAGTTTTCATTAACAAGAAAAATAGCTAAACATACAAAGGTAGGTGTTGGGGCAACTAAGTCTACAACCTCTCAGGCAAAATAAAATGGAAGTAAAAGAAACTAAAAAACAACTAGCAAAAACCACCGAAGAATCAAAGATAGAAAAATCTTCAGAAGTTAAAGAAGAAGTGAAGACTGAGGAAAAAGTTGAAAAGAAAAAAGTGGTAGAGGTTAAAGAAATAGTAAAGAAGGATGTTGCAGTTGCTAACGGTTTTTCTTTAAGGATATCTCCTAAGCAGTCAGTCTATATTTGTAAAGCCATTCGTGGAAAGACTCCTGAAATGGCGATTATGAGACTTAATGAAGTTATCAACGAGAAGCGAGCGATTCCTATGGCTGGATTAGAAGTAGGACATAGAAAAGGAAAAGGTCTTGCTGGAGGCAGATTTCCAAAAAATGCATGTAAAGCAATAATCGAAATTGTGAAACAAGCCGGTGCTAATGCTATCGTTGCTGGTATCGAGGATCCTGTGATTACAATAGTTAAGTCAGACAGAGCTTCAGCACCATATCGAAGGGCTGGACGGAGAGCTAAAAGAACACATATCCATGTTGAGATAAGAAACAGGGAGGCGAAAAAATAATGGAAGAAAAGAAGTTTGTAGAAGTTAGGAAAGATGAATATAATATTAAGCAGTTCGTAAAGAGGATGTTTGGAAAAGGAAAAATTTCAAAAGTTAGAATTGAATATACTCCTGTTGGTGAGAAGATTGTAGTCTCGACACATAAACCAGGATGGATTATCGGTAGACGTGGAGAAAAAATCAATGAGTTAACAGGAATTTTAAAGAAGAAGTTTAAGATGGAGAATCCACATGTTGATATTGACGAAATTATGCATCCAGAATTTGACGCTCAGTTAGTTGCCGACGATATTGCCCTTACACTAGAGAGATTTGGTGCAATGAAATATAAGGCATCAAGTTATCGAGCTCTTGGTAAAATTAAAAATTCTGGAGCTTTAGGGGCAGAGTTAAGAGTTTCTGGAAAGCTACCTAGCGATAGGGCAAGATCCTGGAGATTCGCATTCGGTTATTTGAAAAAGACTGGAGATGCTGCAAACGTCGTCGATAGAGCAGAGTCAGTTGCTCAGACCAAGCAAGGAATCGTAGGAATCAAAGTTGCAATATTAGCACCAGGAGTTAAAGTTTGTGACCAGATTAGCGTAGATGAAGACTTTATGAATGAGGTTAAAAAGAACGCGACTTTTGAAGAAGTTGAAGAAACCGTTAAGAAAATTAAAAAGAAAAGGAAGGTAACTAAAAAATAATGGCAGAACAAACAACTACTAAGAAAAGTGGCGTCGAGAATAAAAAGATTCCTGCAAGTACAAATAAAAAAATTATAGATTTGAAGATTGAACTTTTGAAAAATCCTACGAAAAGAGGAAGGATTAAAAAGGAAATTGCGAGGTTGTTAACAATGGAAAATTTAACTAAATCGGAGAAAAAATTGTAAAGTGGAGATTTGCCCAAAGTGTGGATTACCGATTCCGGCTTGTGTTTGTAGCGAAATAGCTAAGACGCAACAACAGATTGATGTTCGAACTGAAAAGCGACGTTTCGGAAAAATTAACACGATAATAAGCGGTTTTGATGACGGTGTCAACATAAAAGATATCGCAAAGCAGCTCAAAATGAAAAGAGCTTGCGGAGGAACAGTGAAAAATAAAGTTATCGAATTACAAGGAAATCACCAAGGTCACATAAAACAGATTTTGATTCCGATGGGATTCAACGAGGAGCAAATTAACGAATAAATAAAATGGCAAATAAGAAAATACTAAAAGATGATGTAAAGGTTGAATGTAAAGATAGACTTTGTCCTACTCATGGAGATAGAAAGTTGAAGATGAGGGGAAGAACTTTTGAAGGAGTTGTTGTTAAAAAATTACCTGGTCGTATCACAATTCAATTTGAAAGAATGTTAAAGTTATCTAAATATGAAAGGTATGAAAAGCGAAAGACCAAGATTCATGCGAGACTACCTAATTGTATGAGCGATAATGTTGAGGTTGGAGATTTGATCCAAATTGCAGAGACTCGTCCAATTAGTAAGATGATCCATTTTGTTGTTTCAAAAGTAATTAAAACAAAGGAGAAAAAAGAATGAAAGCAATAAGCGGACGAGCAACGAAGAGCATGAACATTGGAAGTATGTTGGAAGCATGTGACAATAGTGGAGCAAGAATCTGCAAGATCGTTTCGATTAAACATGGGAAGACAAGCAAGGGTCGGCAAGGTTATGCAAAGATTGGAGACTGGGTTAAGGTTTCAGTTCGAAAAGGCAACCCTCAGATGAAGGGTGAAGTTTTCGACGCTGTTCTTGTTAGACAAAGGAAACCATGGAGAAGGAATACAGGGGAGAGAATTTGTTTTAGTGATAATGCCGTAGCACTTTTGAAGGATGAGAAAGGCAATCCAAAAGGGACGCAGATTAAGGGCACAGTTGCTCGAGAAATTCAAGAAAGATGGAAGGAGGTCGCTAAAATAGCGAAGGCAATATATTAATATGAAATCAGAATTTAGCAAAACATGGAATTCAAGTAAGCAACCTAGGAAACAGATCAAGTTTAGAGCAAACGCACCAAACCATATTAAAAGAACATTTATGGGGGCAACATTGGACAAATCTCTTAGAGAGAAATATGGTAGAAGAAGTATCGAAGTTAGGAAAGGCGATGAAGTAAAAATTATGAGGGGCAATTTTAAAGGAAAGCAAGGTAAAGTTGGAGTTGTAGATATTAAGCGAACCAGGATTCAAGTTGATGGTATCCAGAGAACAAAGAAGGGTGGAGAAAAATTAGAAACATGGTTCAATCCATCGAAGGTTAAGATCATTATACTAAATGTAGAAGACAAAAAGAGATTGAAATCAGGAAAGAATCCTGTTAAGACTGAAATTAAAGAAACTACAACTAAAAAAATACCTGCTAAAGTAGACAAAACCGTAACTAAATCGAGGACAAAGAAATAAAATGCACATAAAGAAAACCCAAATGCCTACAACATGGCCAATTCCACGGAAAGGAAAACGAAAGAGATTCGTAGCTGTGCCAAGTCACGCGACAAGTAAAGGTATATCTTTATTATTTTTGCTTAGGGATGTTTTGAAAATTGCTAAGACTAAGAAAGAAGCAAGGCATATGACTTTAAATGGAATGGTTAAGGTTAATAATAAAACTAGGAAGGACGTGAATTTTCCAGTACAGGTTTTTGATACAGTTAATCTTGAGAAGGCAAATTTGAATTATAGATTAGAGATTGTCCATAAGAAATTTAGTTTAGTTAAAATTTCAGCTAAAGATGCAGAAAATAAGGTTATCAAGATTGTAGGAAAGAAGACTCTAGGAATTAAAAAAGTTCAGATGAACCTAGACGACGGACAAAATATGATAACAAAAGAAAAATTCTCTGTTGGAGATTCGATAGTTTTGAATACTAAAGAAGACAAGATTGAAAAAATCCTCCCGTTAAAAGAAGGTGCTAATGTTGAAATTATTACAGGAAAACACGCAGGTGAAAAAGGCAAGCTTAGCGGATTTAAAGAATTGGTTCGAGGAAGAGATTATATTATTAAATTAGAGGATAAGACTGTGAGTTTACCTTACAAAACTATCTTGGTGATTGAATAATGGAAAACAAGATGAAAGAAATTAGATTAGAGAAAGTAATCTTAAACATTGGCGGTGTAGCTGAAAAGCTAGACAAGGGAGTTATTTTACTTGAACATATTAGCGAAAGAAAAGCTATCCGGGTTAAGGCAACTAAAAGAATCCCTACATGGAATGTTCGACCAGGATTAGAAGTTGGAACAAAAGTAACTCTTCGAGGCAAGGATGCAATTAAAATGGTTGAGAAATTACTTCCAGCGATTGATAACACATTAAAAGAAAAACAAATTCAGAACAATTGCTTTTCATTTGGAATTCATGAATATATTGAAATTCCAGGAATTAAGTATCTTCGAGAGGTTGGAATTATGGGATTCGAAGTTACTGTTGTTTTCTCAAGAGCAGGAAAAGCCGTTGAAAAGAAAAAAGTTAAACGAGGAAAGGCACGTAGATTAACTGTTACACGAGAAGAAATTGAAAATTATCTTATAACTAAATTTAATACGAACATTTTGCGAAAGCAAGAGAAGATTGTTGAAGATGACAGCGAGTGATTGGAGAAAAATAACTAAGCAGCTTAGGAGTAAACCAGCTGTGCTTAGAAAGTTTTTGAAGCATAACAAACCTAAAGCTCGAGAGTTTGGAGTAGCTGCTCAAAAGTGTGAAGTTTGTGGAAGACACGGCGCACATATATCATCTTATAATCTAAATTTGTGCCGACACTGTTTCAGAGAGTTGGCAGTTGAACTTGGTTTCAAAAAATACAGTTAGGAGAATAAAATGTCACAAGATATAGTATCAGATGGATTAAATCAAATTATGAATGCAGAAAGGATAGGAAAGCGAGAGCTTACAATTAAAAGATACTCCAAAGTTTTAATCAATCTCTTAAAAATGATGAATGAGAAAGGTCATGTAGAGTATGAAGTTAATGAAGAAGAAAAGACAGTCAAGGTTAAAATTATAAAACTGAATGAATGTAGGGCTATTAAACCAAGGTATTATGCCGGTGTTGATAGCATAGATAAATATCTTAGAAGGTTTTTGCCTTCAAGGAATTTTGGTAGTTTGGTTATTTCTACAAACAAAGGTTTAATGAGTCATAAAGAAGCTATCACAGATAAAATTGGAGGAAGCGTTATCGCTTATTTCTACTAATATGAATAAAGATTTATCAAGAGTTATAGAAATTCCAGAAGGAACTGAAGTTGTAATCAACGACAAGGAAGTTATTGTTAAAGGCAATGGTAACGAACTTATTAAAAAATTCGATAAGGGAAAAATTTCACTTATAGTTACAGATAACAAAATTACAATTTCGGCAAAAGGTGCAACTCGAAGGGAATCTAAGATGATTGGAACAATTTGGGCGAGTATTAATAACATGATCAAAGGAGTCGGAGAAAATTTTGTTTATACTCTTGAAATTTGCAATGTTCATTTTCCTATGAATGTTAAAGTTGAAGGAGACCGAGTTATTATCAAATCTTTCATTGGTGAAACAGTGAATAGGATTGCAAAAATTTTGCCAAATGTTAATGTAGATATCAAGGGGAGCCAGATAACTATTTCATCTTGCAATATAGAATCTGCCGGACAGACTGCAGCAAATTTAGAGAAGGCAACTAAGTTAACTGGAAGAGACCGAAGAATTTTTCAGGACGGAATATTTATTACAGAAAAACCTGGGAGGAAAATATAATGGCAGAGAAAAAGGAAGCAACAAAGAGAAGCAAACCGAAATTTTTGAGAAATGATTGGCATAAGAAAATTAGGTTAGGTAGAACTGTAAAGAAAAATAGGAAATGGAGAGGTGCTAAAGGTAGACATAATAAACTTAGATTGAATAGAAAAGGACATTCGCAGAGGCCAAAGATTGGTTGGGGTGCAGAAGTTAAAACTAAGGGTTTTGTTGATGGTATCGAGGCTGTTAGAGTTGAAACTTTGAAAGCATTAGAATCCCTAAAGAAGGATGTCGGAATTATCATCGGATCTGTAGGAAAGAAAAAGAAGGAAGCAATTATTGCGAAAGCAAACGAAAAGAAAATTAAAATTTTAAATAAATACCGAAAGGCTACACCACTTAGTGTACCTGCCAATACTGGAGCCAAAAAATGAATTTAGCAAAAAAGAAAGAATTAGCCGCGAAAGTTTTGAAGGTAGGAAAGAATCGGATTGTTTTTATGAAGAATCATTTATCAGAGATTAAAGAAGCGATTACTCGGATGGATATTCAAGATCTCCATAAATCTGGAGCTATCCAGATTAAGGAAGTATGTGGTAGAAAGAAGATTGTTAAGAGAAAAAATCGAAGACGAGGCGGGAAGATTAAGAATAAAACTAATAATCGAAAAGCAGAATATGTAATAATTACTAGAAAATTACGGAAACTTGTTAGAGGGTTTGTTAGACTTGGTGTAATTGACAAGGATAAAAATCGAGAAATTAGAAGGCAGATTAGGAGCCGAAAGTTTAGAAGCAAAAGACACTTAAAGGAAAGTTTGGAGGAATTACAATAATATGGTATTAAAACAGAAGATGAGCAAACGAACATTGAAGCGAAGGAGAAGAGAAAATAGAACAGATTATAAGACAAGGAGAACCTTGTTAACGTCAGGAATTCCTAGAATAGTTGTGCGAAGGACGAATAAATACTTTATTCTTCAGGCCGTTAAAAGCAAGGAAGCACAAGATAAAGTCACTGTTACAATTACCTCTAAAGAACTTTTAAAAAATGGATGGGATGTTAAAATGGGTGGAAGTCTTAAGTCGATCCCAGCAGGATATCTAACAGGTTTGCTTCTAGCTAAGAAACTTAAAGGTGGAAAATATATCGTAGATTTAGGGATGGCGCGAACAATTGCAGGTTCTCGAGTTTTCGCGGTTGTTAAAGGTTTAGTCGAAGGTGGTTTGGACATTTCAGCTAATGAAAAGGTTTTCCCGTCAGAAGAAAGGTTGAATGGAGAACACTTAAAGAGTGAGCTAAAAGATATGATTGCAAAAATCCGCCAAAATATATCTTCACCAAAATCTAAAAAGGAGGAGTTAAAGCAAAATGACAACTAAAGATGAAAAGGAAGTAAAAATCAAAGAAGAAGAGTTAACTCCCGAAGAACAATTAAAAAAAATGACTGAAAAAGTTGAAGCAAAAGAAAAGGTTAAAGAAGAGATTGTCTCGAAAGAAGCAGACGAATCTTTTAAAGCTGAAGAAGGTCGTGGAAAGTTTAAGAGAGAAAATTGGCAAGATCGGTTTGCCCGTGAAGCCCAGGAGAAATTAGACAATTGGGTGCCTAGGACACAATTAGGTAGAGATGTTCGTGCAGGAAGAATTGAAAATATTGATGAAATTTTTGCAGAAGGTAGAAAGATTATGGAACCCGAGATTGTTGATTTGTTGATTAAAGATCTAAAGACTGATAGTTTGTTTATTGGACAAGCGAAAGGAAAATTTGGTGGTGGAAAGCGAAGAGCATTTAGACAGACTCAGAAGAAAACAAAGGAAGGTAATGTTTTGACGTTCGGTGTTATGGCTGTAGTGGGAGATGGTCATGGGCATGTCGGGATTGGATATGGTAGGGCTTCTGAAACACTTCCTGCAAAGGAAAAAGCATTTAGAAGTGCTAAATTGAATATTGTTAAGATTCCTCGAGGCTGTGCTAGTTATGATTGCTCATGTGACGAAGAACATAGCATCCCAAACACTGTTGAAGGTAAATGTTCCTCAGTTAGTGTTAAGTTAATGCCTGCCCCTCAAGGGACGGGTTTAGTAATAGGTGATGAAATGAAAAAGATTTTGAGGCTTGTAGGGATAAAAGATGTTTATAGTAAATGTTTAGGGAAGACTAAGACAACATTTAATACTGCAAAGGCATGCATGCAAGCTTTGAATAAATTAGGAGACATGAAATTATGATATTAGTTTTAAGAATCGCAGGACAAGTCAAAAATAAAAAGAAAGATAATGAAACATTAAAGAGATTGAAGTTGAATAAAAAGTTTACTTGTATTTTAATTAAAGATGACGATATCGTACGGATGGGAATGGTAACGGCTGTTGCACATATGGTTGCCTATGGAAAGGTTGATGATGCATTTATTAAAGATTTGAAACTAGCAAGAAAAGATAATGAAGGAATTTATTTTTTACATCCTCCACGAGGCGGATTTAAGAAGAGTTCAAAAGTTGCCGCACCAAGAGGAATTTTGGGTCAACACGAAGATATCGTTAAATTAGTTGGGAGAATGTTATGAAGACACACAAAAGAAAAAAGAACTCAAGAATTCGAGGAGCACGGACTGTTGGATGGGGATTCAGACAAAAGCATAAAGGACATGGTAATAAAGGTGGTTTCGGTAAAGCTGGAACAGGAAAGAGGGGAGACCATAAAAAACAACTAGCCCGAGATTCAGATGAAAAGAAACAGTATTTCGGAAAACAAGGTGCAACTTCAAGAAGAACTGAGAGAGTAAGACATGAGAATATTAATTTGAGAGATATTAAAAACAATTTTTTCAAGAAAGATGGAGACAAGCTTGATTTTTCCAAACATAAAATCCTTGGAATGGGTGAAGGATTTAAAGCGGAGATTAAAGCTTTAAGCGCATCCGCTTCTGCGATCAAGAAGATGGAGAAAGCGGGTGGAAAGATTGTTTTGCCAGTTAAAAAAGAGAACAAAAAATAATTCTACAAAACTTTAAAAACCAAAATCCCCCTTCATAAAACATGGGACTCCGAGAGTTATTACACAATCTGCCAGAGGTTCGAGGACCAACGCAGAAGAAAGTTAGTTTTAACATTAAACTCAAATGGACATTAGTCATCCTCGTCGCGTTCTTCATCCTCGCCAACATCCCCCTCTTCGGAATCGCCGAAGGTTCACTCTCGCGGTTCGAGTATCTAGCAATCTTGCTTGGAACTTCATTCGGTTCGATTATCTCCCTAGGTATCGGTCCTATCGTTATGGCTTCCATTATCCTACAATTACTTAACGGTGCACAGATTTTGAATATTGATACAAATACCGCAGAAGGTAAGAAATTTTTTCAGGGGATGCAAAAACTTTTGGTCTTCGCTTTCGTAATTTTTGAGGCATTGGTTTACGTTCTAATGAAAGGTATCCAGGCAGATCCAGGGTTTACAGGACTTGTAATTTTGCAGTTATGTCTCGGAGGTTTTTTAATCGTTTTTATGGACGAGGTTATTCAGAAATGGGGCTTCGGTAGCGGGGTCTCGTTATTTATCGCGGCAGGTATTGGTTGGAGATTGTTTACTCAGTTGTTTCAGTTTATCGGAACACAAGGAACTTTCGAGGCATCAGGAAAAGTTTGGGCATTAATATCATCAGTGATTGTCGGCGACGGTGCCGGTGCAGCGTGGGCAATTTTCCCCATCATTGTTACAGTAATTTTATTCCTGGCAGTAGTTTTCGCCCAGAGCCTAAAAGTAGAAATTCCCCTAGCATTCGACAGAGTCCGAGGTCATTCTGTTAAATGGCCATTGCAGTTTTTTTATGTTGGAGTTATCCCAGTTATCCTAGTTTCAGCTTTAGCCGCAAATCTACAACTATTCGCGTCGCTGTTACAGAACTGGCTAGGTCACGCAACATTTCTCGGAGGGTTCGGTTCCAACGGCGTTCCAGTCTCAGGCATATCCTACTGGATTCATTCCACCCCACTTTTAGAAACCATAATCAAAGGCAGCTTCAGATGGATTTACGCACTTCAAGCAACAGGTCACGTTTTGTTTTACACAGTCTTCTCCGTCCTATTCGCATTCTTCTGGGTTAGCACTTCAGGCCAGGATGCCCAAAGTCAGGCAAAAAAAATCATGAGTTCCGGAATGAACATGCCCGGCTTCAGAAAAGACGAACGAGTTCTCGAATCAATTTTGAAAAGATATGTAACCCCCTTAACAGTTATGGGTGGTGCAGCAATCGGTCTGTTAGCGTCGGTGGCAAATCTATTCGGCGCATTAGTAGGTGGGACAGCGATTCTTTTAGCAGTCATGATTCTTTATCAGTTATATCAGAACATCGCACAACAACACGCAGTGGACATGAACCCTGCCTTGAAAGGATTTTTCGGAGCATAAATATTTAGAAGTATGAGATTGTTAACGGGGATAAACCCGTTACTCAAAAATCTTTAGATTTTTTCGGAGCATAAATTTAAAAAGAAATTTTTTCTTTAGTTAATATGACATTAACAGAGATGGTGATCCTGCATCCATATATTTCTCTAGCAGTAATTTCGTTTTGTGTAACTTTAGTTTCAACTCTCGTTCAAAAATGGTTGACGAATCAAGAGCATATGAAGAGTTTAAAGATGCGGCAGAAGGAGATTCAGAAAGAGTTGAAAGGATGTAAGGAAGAACACATATTGAAAGAGTTAAATCTTGAGATGTTAAATCTAACAGGCATAATGATGAAGTCCTCGATGAAGCCAATGTTTGTGACAATTATTCCATTCTTAATTTTATTTAATTGGTTGAAAGGAACATACGGAGCAGAAGAACCTTTGATTGCAAGTTGGATTTGGTATTATTTAGGATTTAGTATTGTTTCTTCAATGGCATTAAGAAAAGTTTTGAACGTTCATTGAACTTTTCTAGATAGAAGATAGTCTACACATTTCTTTTTTACCGTTTCATTTTTTGTTGGAAAATTGCCCTCACAGGCCCACTCGGATTGTTTTGTTATTAAGTCTGAGCATTGGGATTTTTTTGTTTCATCTTCTATTAAGTCGCATAAGAACAGGGAGTTTCGAAATTTGTTTATATCTGCCAGATATAATAGACATAAATCTCTATCTCTTGTTTGTTCACATAGAAAAACCTGATCGTCTTTACTTATGTCAAGTGAGGTAAGTTTATTTAGGTGTATTGCCATAGAGAAATAGCAAAGATCTTGTTTGTCGAAGCCTGATTCTTCTGCACGTTTTTTGGTATTAGGATTTTCCATCATTGATTCAGGGAAAGGATCTTTTGGGATTTTTTCACAAAGAGAAAGTATTTTTTTATCGTATATGGAGTCGTCTTGATTGATGAGGTAATGCTGGAAGATAGACCACCTTGAGCATTCTAGATATTTAGTAAGGCTGGCGCTTGAGAAACATAAATCGAATCTTTTATCTCCTGATTCGGATATGTTCATATAAGTTGCGGCGTAAATTGATAGTGATATGTAAAATACAATGAGTATAATTACGGCTATGACTTTAAAGTTGAGTTCTTTTTTACTTGTTGTAATAATTTTTTTAATTATAAAAGTTAGTATTATACCTACGATGAAGAGTTGTGCTAGGATTATTAGTGAGAATAAAACTGATATAACCTCAAATAATATAGCTGGTCCAAATATCGCAAATCCTCCAAATAAGAAATTTGTCACTAGAGATGGTACTCAAAATAATATTTCTAAAAAAAGATAGTTTCCTGATTGCATTAGTCCACTCGTGTTTACTAGGAAGTGTCTTATTATTAAGGATGTGAAAAGGGATAAACATAGATTTAATATTATTAATTTTTTATTTTCCCTATAAATAGATTTCAACATATTGGGAATACTTGGTTTTTTATGTTTATAATCTTTCTGTTCAGATTGTGGTTATGTAGTATCTCAATATTATTTCGCATACATTTCCCCTTTCCTTCCTCCCAGCATCTCCAATTATATTTTTTTCAACTTCGCCTTTCTAACAAATTGTTTAGGGCTTAAAACACCAAATTCACTAACAATTCCCGACAACAATTTCAGTTTCGTTTTATCGAAAGCAGGGTTAATAACATCTATTTTCTCATCCCTATCATCCCAAACCTCTCGAGAGGAACGTTTTTCTATTTCAATCTTCTTCCCAAACTTCAACGAAACTCCACAAGAGTACCTCGGAATCTTATGAAACTTTGCTAATTGTACCAACATATTCGTTCCAATTTTATTCGCTAATTTGGTCTTTGTAAAAGCATCCGCACCAAATAAAAAGATATCACATTTCTCTAAAGATTGTTCTGCGGCGAGGTCAGGAGCAACGATTATTTTAATATTTGCTTTCGCCAAATCTTTTGCACTAGCACGTCCTTGAAGCAACGGTTCGACTTCAGTTGTGTAAACTACAAATTTTTTCTTTTGTTTCTTCTTTGCATATTTCAAAATATCGATTACCGTAGAGGAATGGCAATGCGTGTAAACATTCATATCGTTTTTAATTAACTTAGCCCCATACTTCGCAATTTTCTCATGAGATTTTTTCAAATCTTTAAGAAATTTTTTCGCAGTTAAACTCGGCCGTTTTGATTTAAGTAAAATCTTTATCGCATTTTGCATTAGTGGTTCTGTAGGTCTTGTTTTAAGAATTTCCTTCGCCGACTTTTTTGTAGGTTCCAGTAAGAAAGCTTTAATCCCAGCCTTCGCGATATTTTCCGCACCCTGAATTTTCACAGACACTATATCTGACAGTATTTTTTCTATATTTCTTCCCTTTTTCATAAAACTAACAATAGGTTCAACTATAAAAGTTTGTCGAATATTATATAAACTAAACTTGTCTAAGAGAATATATGATAGAGATGTTGATGAAACCGAAAAAGGCAGAGAGGCGGCCCTGGGAAATGTTCTTCATTGGATTATTTTATGCTTCGGTCTCCTTCCTTTTAGTTTGGTGGTTTTTTAGTAAAGATTCCGTCTTAAGAGAAGGCTCAGGACTTTTGATGGTGATTTTTACTGTTATGTGTTGTTTACCTTTTATGTATTATATCATTAAACTTGAAGAGGGAAAAGATATCGAAATTGATGATTCTGGAAGACTGATCAAAGAACATTCCAAGGCACTTTATGCCTTGATGTGGATGTTCTTAGGATTTGTCGTAGCGTTTTCAGTGTGGTATATTGTATTTCCGGACACAGCAGGACAGAATTTTAATTTTCAGATAAAAACTTTTTGCGCTATTAATAGTCCATTACATTACTCTAAATGTATCGATAATCATGGTGTTCCTCTAGCTACTGGGGCCGTTACAGGGATGTATAATTTCTTCGCAATTTTTTCAAATAATATCTATGTTCTGATGTTCACAATTCTTTTTTCGCTTATTTTTGGCGCAGGGGCAATATTTATCCTTGTGTGGAATGCGTCGGTGATAGGTGCAGCAATTGGAATTTTCGCAAATAAAAGTTTGATTAATTTACCAAGTGGATTGTTTAGATATATGATCCATGGGATCCCGGAGATTAGCGCTTATTTTGTTGGGGCATTGGCCGGAGGAATTATCTCTGTCGCAGTTATCCGTAAGGATTTACAAGGGGAACAGACTTGGAAGATCTTACAGGATTCGTTGCTATTGATAATTATTGCTATTACAATTCTAGTTGTGGCTGCATTGATGGAGATTTATTTAACACCGTTATTGTTTAATTAGATATATTTTTAAGCGTCCAATC
>JAGLLG010000070.1 GCA_023140635.1 Candidatus Pacearchaeota archaeon
GGAATAGAGTCATTAGTCAACCCTCAAGACTTAATCGACCAGGGAATTGCGGTAAAATACAAATCAGTTGTAGACTACATTTACTTTTCGCTAGACAATCCTCAAAAATATACCGTTCCAGCCGTAAGCAATTTAATTTTAGATGATGAAGACAACCATCTAACAATATACAATGTTTCTGGCGTAGCCGTTCCGGTTTAATTGTTTTTAATTCTTATAATATTTCTTATTAGATAAGATCCATTTTAGACTTTCTAATTAATTTCATTAGTATTTTTAAACTTCTTTTCCATTGAAATGAATGAAGAAGATGGATAAAAAATTTGTTTTGGTGTTTTTGTTTTTTGTGTTGTTGGTTAGTTCGGTTAGTGGAGCAACTTATTATGTGTGTGACAACGCTGTTGACTGCAATGCAGGTGATGGCTCTGGGTGGAGCACTGGAATTGATTCGAATACTTGCTTATCTAAATCAGCCCCATGTAAGACTATTTCTGGAAGCATTGGGAAAATGGTTGGCGGAGATATTTTGATTATTGGAGATGGGACTTATGGTGAAAACTTATACCAACCCAAAAGCGGAATTTCAGGAAACTATACTATTATAAGGGCTGAAAATAATTTTGGTGTTACATTAAAAGCATTGGATATGTATGCTAAATCTCATATCCAAATAGAAGGCATTAACTTTAGAGGTGGTTTTGCTAACAGCGCAGGGGTTTTAAATGCGTGCAATCATATTAAGATTCTTCGTTGTTCTTTTTCTGAAGGACCTATTAGTGGAAATGCCCATTGTTTTGTTATTACAGGCGGAAGCGATATTTTAGTTGAGGAGTGCTGGGCATTTGGTACAGGAAGATATAAATTCCATGCTTATCGAACTAAGAGAGTTATTTTTAGAAGATGTGTAGCAAGACATAGTTACCATGATAATGAAAATTTAATTGATTGGGGAAGACAAAGCTCTTGCTTCACTAGATATGATGCTGATTATGTTTATTTTCAAAACTGTATTGCAATTGATTCTGGAAGTTCAGATCCAACAGAAGGAATATTATATGGGGGAATCTGGAATGAAAATAATAATATCATTGAGATAGAGAATGGAGATGACGTTGGATGTATTATGTTGAATCTTATTGCTAATGCTGGAATAAATGATCCTAAAATATCTGGCGATAGGGTGATTAAGGATACTGTTATTTGGGATGTCACGGGGGGCGGTTTACAAGTTGGCAAGGGTAATGTTCCTGAGGGAGGTACGGCAACATTCAGCGGATATAATCTAATAATTGGAAATATAAAAGGAACTCATAGTTCATCATCTCAAAAGGGTATTGGTTTTGGTGGAGGAAGCACTAATGGGCTTGGGAATATTAAGAACTCAATTATTTATGATGCGAATAATTATGCGTTTTCTGCTTATGTAGACGAATCTATAGGGGAGACACCGAATACGATTATTTCATCCAGCTATAATGCTTTATACGGAAATGGTGCAAGATTTTATGATAGTCATTATCCTAGAAGTACTGCGCTTAATTTAGGAACAGAGGATACAGAAAATATTGACCCGACAACCAATAGTTTGAAGTACTTAATGCGAATAGAAGCAGGGTCAGACCTTGCTACCGCTGGAGATGATGGTGGGCCTGGGGGTGCGACAATATTAAAAAAGATTGGTGTCTCTGGAACATTGTATGGAGAACCAGGTTGGGATACTGTAACCAATGAAGACTTATGGCCGTTTCCAAATGAGGATGAAATAAAAGAAGATATGGCTTCATATTCAGGACCTGGGCCTTCTGGAAACAGAGGCTTCTGCACCGACGGCAACGGAATCTACGAAGGACCAATAACCCTAACATCCTATATCTGGGAATACCTCGGAAATAAATGTCCTCCAGAAATCTGCAATTACAATTTACAAACATGCACCGACGCTGGTGGAACCTGCAAAACAAATTCCTGCG
>JAGLLG010000071.1 GCA_023140635.1 Candidatus Pacearchaeota archaeon
CGGGAATCATAACGGTTATGAGTTCAGTGTGTCTTCCTCGATAGCCTTCGAGCTCTTCGACTAGGTTTTCTAATTCGAATTTTTGTGCTTCGTCCATGTTATAATTATTAGAAGAGGGTTTATTTATGTTTTGAAGGCTATTCTTTAGATGGCTCTACAAAATCAACTCTAAATTGTTTCCCTTCTTTTGTTTCTTTAGAGTTTGTTACTGAATTGAAATCTTCCATCATCTCCCCCAACATCTCTATATTCTTTTTATCAAGAGTTAGAATTATCTCTGAGTTCATTGATTTTTGTGCATTGGATTTTGCTTGCCGTACCTTGGAAAGGAGTGTGCAGAATGGAGTAAATTCTGTAGAAGGTTGTGAATCTTTCTCTAACTTTGGCCAGGAAGAAGTATGAATTGAAATATCTTTTTCAATATTTATGAAATATGTTTGATAAATTTCTTCTGTTACGAATGGCATTATTGGGGCGAATAATTTTGATAATGCAAGTATGGTTTTGTAAAGGGTGTATTGAGCGGATAGACGTTTATCTCCTTCCTCTTGGTAAACTCTCTTCTTTACAATTTCGATATAATTATCTGCAAAGTCATCCCAGAAGAATCTTTCGATCTTTGATTTTGCTACCGAGTACCTATATTTTTCGAAGCTTTCGGTAATAATCTTAATATTATAATTTAAATGTTTAAGAAATTCTTGGTCAACCTTTTCTAGCTTCTTTGGTTTGCTTTTTCCGTCGTAATCTTCTAGGTTCATGAAAACAAACTTTGCTGCATTCCATAATTTATTAACTGTTTTTTTACCTGTAACTAGATCCTTTTCCTGATAGTCTAAATCACTTCCGAGTGTTGAGCCGCTTGCCCAGAATCTTAATGCGTCTGATCCGTAGTTGGTGATTAAAGTTTCTGGGTCGATAATATTCCCTTTACTCTTGCTCATTTTTTCTCCCTTTAATGAAACGTTACCGGAGATGACAATATCTTTCCAAGGAATTTTGTTCTCTTGCATATAGGCTCTTGCGATTGTATAGAACGCCCACGTTCTGATTATGTCGTGTGCCTGAGGTCTTAATGAGAAAGGTATCTTTATTTTGTCATCCACTAAACTCCCTGCGATTTGTGGACTAAGTGAAGATGTCGCCCAAGTATCTAAAACCATTTCTTCAGGTATTGCTTTTTCTCCACATTTTGGACATTTCTTTTTAGATTGTAAGGGGTCTATAGGGAGTTCGCTTTCTTTTGCTAAGATTATCTCGTTACATTTCTCACATTCCCAAACAGGAATTGGAATTCCGAAGTGCCTATTTCTTGAAATGTTCCAGTCCCATTCTAAGCCGTTAACCCAATTATCATATCTCTTGTGCATGTATTTGGGATACCAGTTAATCTTATCTCCTTGTTCGATTAATTTTTTCTTTTTGTCCATTATTCGAATAAACCATTGGGGTGTCGGTAAAAATTCTATTTCCGTTCCACATTTATCATGTGTGTTAACTGTGTGAGTTATTTCTTTTTGTTCAGCTATTAGGTTAGCCTTATCTAGTTCTTCAAGAACTTTTTTTCTTGCAGCCTTGAGTTTTAGGCCTTCGTAGCCAGGGTATGTTGCAGTTCCATCTTTGTTGAAGACGACTTTTGGCTCTAGGTTGTGTCGGTTGATTGCATCCACATCAAATTTGTCACCATATGAACAAATCATCAAAACTCCAGTTCCTTTTTCTTGGTCTGCACTTTCATCTGCTAGAATTGGAACTTCTTGATTGAAAAGTTGAACGACTGCTGTTTTTCCTATTATCTTTTTGAATCTTTTATCCTCGGGATGTACAAAAATTGCGACACATGCAGGAAGTAATTCTGGACGTGTTGTTGCTATTAGAAGTTCTTTGCCAGTTTCCTTAATTTTGAATTTTAACGTTGAAAACTTTCCAGGGAGTTCTTTATCTTCTAATTCTGCTTGAGCGATTGCAGTTTGACATTCGCAACACCAAATTGTTGGAAATTCTGCTTTGTAAATTTCTCCTTTTTTGAATAAATCTAGAAATCCTTTTTGAGATAATTTTCTAGATTGGTTGTCTATAGTTGAATAGCATTTTTCATAGTCTGCACTAATTCCCAGGCTTTTCCAATCTTCTATAAAATCAGGTCTGATCTCTTCTAGTGTTTTTAGACAGAGTTCAATAAATTCTGCTCGGCTCATGTTCTTGCTTCTTACCTTCTTTAGTTTTTCTACAAGTCTCTCTGTTGGGAGTCCGTTGTCATCTGTTCCGAAAGGATAGTAAACACCTCCATTCATTCTTTGGAATCTTACTATGAAGTCTTGTTGAGCATAACTGAAAGCGTGCCCTATATGCATTTTTCCAGAGACTGTTGGAGGAGGAGTATCCACGGCATAAATTTTTTTCTTGGTTAAATCTGTTTTGAATATCTTCTTATCTTCCCAGAATCTCTTTATTTTTGCTTCTACTTCTGTAAAATCGTAGCCTTTCTTTTTTGGTTTTAGTGTCATAGCATTCAAGAGAGAAGTTTATTTAAAAGATTGTTGATTGGTGATGTTATGGAAAAGAAGCTTAAGATTTTAGCGGCGGCAGATTTGCATGGGAATGTGGATATAGCGAAGAGGTTGTCGGAGAAAGCGAAGAAGGGGAAGGTTGATTTGGTTGTTCTTGCAGGAGATGTTTACGGATATAGCGAAGGGAAACCTGGAATTTTGAAGCCGTTTAGGAAAGCTGGGCAAAAAATTGTTTTTGTCCCGGGGAATTGTGATTTTGACGAGGAGTGTAAAATATTAGCGAGAGAAGGAAAGAGTATTCATAATTATTACGTGACTTATTCTGGTGTGGGGATTGCAGGGATTGGAAGTCCGAATTGGAAATTGAGTTTGGACGGGGAGGATTTGGGAAGTATAAAAAAGAATTTTAATCGTATGAAAACAAGGAAGCGGGTTTTGGTTTCGCATTTGCACGCGGAGGGCACTAAGGCAGAATTTTCAGGGATTGGGGGTGATGAGATTTTGAGAAAGGCTGTGGAAAATTTTGAACCTGATTTATTGATTGCAGCACATATCCATGAAGGTGAAGGGATTGAGGATAGGATTGGGAAGACGAGAGTTGTTCAGGTTGGTCGACGTGGGAAAATATTAGAGATTTGATTTTTTGAAAGAATACACATTTGAACTACTGTCATCTTTTGGTCTTGTAATATCTTGGTTTTCCGATAGCATCTAAGACTCTTTCGTAGGGTTCTATCGAAACT
>JAGLLG010000072.1 GCA_023140635.1 Candidatus Pacearchaeota archaeon
GAACTCATAACCGTTATGATTCCCGCAGGAGCTACACTGACGCAGACGACAAAACAACTCGAAAACGAAAAAGGAACTGCGACGAACATAAAATCGACAGGAGCAAGAAAAAACGTCATCAACGCCCTCGAGAGAGCAATCCGAAAACTGAAGGAAATCGAAAGAACTCCTCCTAACGGATTAGCCGTTTTCTCAGGAAACGTATCAAGCGTAGCAGGAAAAGAAGACCTCGAAGTCTGGGCAATCGAACCCCCAAAGAAATTGAAAATCAAAATTTATCGTTGTGACCAAACATTCGTTTTAGGACCCTTAAAAGAAATGCTAGAAACCGACGAAGTTTACGGTCTTCTAATCATCGAACGAAACGAAGCATCAATCGGAATCCTCGACGGCAAACACATAAAGAGTTTACAACGTATGACTTCAGGAATTCCAGGAAAGACACGGGCGGGTGGTCAGAGTGCCCAACGTTTCGCTAGAATCAGGGAGTCCGCAGCGAAAGAATTTTTCAAACGAGTAGCAGAGGCAATGAAAAAACATTTTTGGGATAATAAAAAATTGAAAGGAATCCTCGTCGGAGGACCAATCCCAACGAAAGACGAATTCCTCGAACAAGGACAGCTAGTAACCACACTAAAAGAAAAAGTAATCGCAGTAAAAGACTTAGGAGGAACCGAGATGCACGGATTACAAGAACTCGTCCAATTATGCGGAGACGTTTTAGCAGAACAAGAAATTACAAAACAGAAAAAAATCCTCGACAAATTTTTCGAGAAGCTCGCAAAAGAACCAAACAAAGTTGCCTACGGCGAAGCGGAAGTCGAAGATAGATTAAACAGGGGAGCAGTAGATAAATTAATTCTCTCTAAATCTTTATCCAAGGATAAAATCAAACTACTAGAAACTTTAGCAAAAGCGTCGTCGACAGAAATACATTTTGTCACGAAAGAAACTGCGCAAGGAGTTCAATTCGATAATCTTGGCGGAGTGGGCGGGTTGCTGAGATTCGAGATTCATGATTAACGTTCTATCTTAGGAAACCCATGCTTTTCTCCCCATCCAAAAGGATCCACCCTCCACTCATCCAACATCTTAACCTGTTGCTTATTAATATATCCTGTTTCTTTGGCAACCCTTATCAAAATATCATAATCCAAAAGCGATTCTACATTACAAGAAAACTCCAACTTATTCCACCCCCTATCACCCCCCCTATCAAATGAATCTCTCCCTTTAAAAATTCTTTTTGCCGCATCCAACCCATAATTAAAAATTGAAACGCAATAATCACATCCTCCATTTGCATCCCTTATAGCTTGAACCGCCCTCGCAGAACTTCCACCAGTAGAGATTAAATCTTCAACTAACACAACTCTCTTTCCTTGTAAATTCGATTCTACATCAATCCCTTCTATTTGGTTTTTTAATCCGTGACCTTTTGGCTTATCCCTTACATATATCAAAGGTTTATTAAGATAATCCGCTAACGTTGTTGCAGGAGATATACCTGCCGTAGATGTTCCTGCAATGATCTTGTGAGAAATGTGTTCCGATTCTAAAAGATTTTCAAAACCTCGAACTAATAGTTTTCGGTGTTCCGGATAAAAAAGAAACATCCGATTATCATTATAAATCGGCATCCTAAATCCCGAAGCCCAAGTAAAAGGATCATCAGGTCTCAACTTAATCGCCCCTATTTCTAATCCTGCTTCTGCAATCTCTTTTCCATAAACCATGCTCCAACAATCGAAAACAACTTTATAAATTAACTCCAATAAAATTCCAATAAAATTCATCCGAACCGAGTAATAAAATTAAAATATTTTAACACAATATTTATATAACAATTATATTTTTAACCCACTGTATGAATAAAAAAGTTTTAACAGTTCTAATAACAATTCTTATGATCGCAGTAGTAACAGCCACAGTAGTATTATTTCTATATCCTTACTCCCCCGACAATCCACCACAAGCAAACGATACTGGCTCAACACAGCAAGGAATCCAGGAAGTAGTAAACGCCAATAATCAATTTACGTTCGACCTTTATTCAGAACTAAATCAAGACAAAGAGAGTAATATTTTCTATTCTCCTTACAGTATCTCTGCCGCTTTAGCGATGACCTATGAAGGTGCAAAAGGACAAACAGCAGACGAAATGAAATCTGTTTTTCATTTTCCCAATGACAATATTCTAAGACCAAATTTTGCCGCAATTTACAATACGATTAATGAAGGAAATAATGCTTATGAATTAAAGACTGGAAATGCTTTATGGGTCCAACATGATTACCCCTTCCTTGAAGATTACACAAACAGGGTCGAGAAATATTATGGAGGAAAAATAGCAAATTTAGATTTTGTTAAAGAAACAGAAAAATCAAGACAGACAATTAATAGTTTTATTGAAGAACAGACTAATAATAAAATTCAAGATTTAATTCCTAAAGGCGTTCTTAATGCCATGACAAGATTAGTTCTTACAAATGCAATTTATTTTAAGGGAACTTGGGAATGGGAATTTGATAAATCAGATACTCGTGACCAAAATTTTAAGGTAACTCCCACTAATATTGTAAAAACTCCAATGATGTACATGAAAAATGAAAAAACAGAGTTTAATTATGCAGATGTAGAGAATTTACAAATCCTGGAATTGCCTTATAAGGGTGAGGAAATTTCTATGTTAGTCTTGTTACCAAAACAAGGAGAAGATTATGATTATGAAACCGGTGAGATGGTTACCGCTGAATATACACTTGAAGATATTGAATTATCTCTTGAAAAACTCAATGAATACAAAAATCAAATGCAAGAAACAAAATTAGAGGTAATTTATTTGCCTAAATTTGAATTTGATTCAAAGTATTTTATGAAAGAAACTCTTAGTTCTTTAGGAATGCCAACCGCATTTAAGGATGATGGAGGTGCCGATTTTTCCGGAATGGATGGAACAAGAAATCTTTTTATTGATAAAGTAATTCATCAAGCTTATATTAAAGTCGATGAAAAAGGAACAGAAGCAGCAGCTGCAACTGCAGTAGTTATGGGATTCACTTCTGCTGGCCCTCGTACTGTATTCAGAGCAGACCACCCATTTATCTTCATAATACAAGAAAAAGGAACGGGGAATATTTTATTCTTAGGCCGGGTTGTTGATCCAACTAAACAATAAACTTCCTCCAGTAATCTTTTAAAACTCTTCTACCAATAACTTATATGGAAGAACACGAAACAAAAGAGGCAGATCATACTCCTGTAATCACCGAATCCACAGCAGACGAACTCGACAACGTCTTCGAAAACAACGAACGAAATTCAACCGAAAAAGTAGAAGCATCACTTTTTATCGCAGGACGATTTCTAAATTTACAAGAATTAATTATGTTAACAGATATAAATCCCATAATGCTCAAAGAAATTCTGCATCGTCTTGAAAAAAAATATTCCGAAGGTGTTCTCCGTCTAATCAACAGAAGCAATTCGTGGAAGATGGACGTCGCAGAAAAATATCACTACTTAATAAATAAATTAGCGACGGGAAACGCAGAATTCACAAAAGCAGAACAAGAAACCCTCGCTATCATCGCCTACAAACAACCAATAAAACAATCCGTAATAATAAAAATTAGAGGCAATAAATCATATGACCATATCAGAAAATTCCGAGAGCTTGGATTGGTCATTGCTAAACGAACAGGCCACACTCTCAACCTCTCACTCTCAGAAGAATTTTACGAATATTTCAATGTGACTCCAAATACAAAAGAATCCTCTAGACTACCAAATCAAAAAGAGATCCTAGTAAAAGAGGAATCTGAATAATGGAATGGCTAACTATTCTCTATTTCGTCTACACATTCATAGCATTTTATTTTTTATCCCTATACATATTGACATATATGCAGAATCGAAAACAAATCTATGAAACCATTAAGCCAGATAAAATTCGTTCATTGTCTATCGTCATTCCTTGTTTCAACGAGGCGGAGAGTATAGGTAAAAATATCGAAGCACTTTTAGCGTCAGACTACAAAGGATTAAAAAAAATAATCGTTGTCGACGATTGCAGCACAGACAACTCTTACGAAATAATAAAACAATACGCAACAAAATATCCAAGAGTTATGGCGTTGCGAACACCAGAAAATACCGGGCGGGCGGCAGGTTCAAAAAACTTCGGGGCAAGGTTCGTAAAAACAGAACTAATCGGATTCAGCGACGCAGATTCTATACTAAATAAAGATGCAATAACTAAAATGGTCGGATATTTCAACGACGCAAAAATGGGGGCAGTAACTTCAAGGGTTTTTGTTAATAATCCAAAAAATTATTTGACAAGAGCTCAAGCAATAGAGTATAAAATAATTGCATTTACAAGAAAACTTTTAGGATTCTTAGATTCAATTTATGTAACAAACGGACCTTTAAGCGTTTATAGAAAAAAAGCCTTCGACCAGGTCAGAGGTTTCGATATGCAAAACTTAACCGAAGATATTGAAATCACCTGGCACTT
>JAGLLG010000073.1 GCA_023140635.1 Candidatus Pacearchaeota archaeon
AACTCGTAGTTAAACCATACTCCACAATTGATGTTGCAGCTTCATCAGTTATCCAATTTATCGTTGCTGATGTTGTGGAAGGCGTTGCAGTAATGTCTGAAATTATTGGAGAAGTTATATCTTCCGTGCAATTTAAATCACTTCCATCGCAATCCTCGTCGATACCATTACCACAGATTTCTATTGCTCCTGGGTAAATCGAAGAATTCGTATCATTACAATCTGCTGTTCCGCATCCTGATTGGCTTTGATTGTAACCATCTCCGTCGCTGTCAATACAGATTATTTCTGTAACATTGTAATTACAGATTTCTGGAGGACACTCATTTCCAAGATATTCCCAGATGTAAGATGTTAGGGTTATTGGTCCATCATAGATACCAGTTCCAGAAGCAGCGAAGCCCCTTGCTCCATCCATCTCCGGACTTCCAGTATAGATTTGTCCAGCAGATTTATAGAAAGAACCCATATCTTCCTTCATTTCATTTTCATTTGGAAAGGGCCATAAATCAACATTCGTCGTTTCGTTCCAACCGGGTTCACCATATAATGTTCCTGAAACTCCTATCTTCTTGATAATTTCTGCTCCAATTTGTCCACCATCCGTTCCAGCTGTTTTTAATGTACCTCCAGATTCTATTCTTGTTAAATATAGCAAATCTGCCAATAACGGATTTATTGCATTAGCATTTGCAGCACAAATATCGTTGTTCCCCCCAGTACCACTATAATCTCTATTTCCAGTATTACCATAATAACAGTTATAATCCTCAACTTCTATTTCACTTACTGCATAATTTCCATCATCAAGAGTAACCCCATAGACAATAGAATTTGTTAATGTCCTTGTCATATCCCCATTTGACCTAAATCTTAATCCTTCTCCTAAATCAGAAACACCAAAGGTACATTTATCAACAGTAACATCTCCAGTTTCATACGGCCTTGAATAGAACAGCCAAGAATTATAACCCTCTCCAGCATCTTTTTGTCCACCATCCTTACAATCCCAAGCAACGCAATTAGTAAGCGTGTTATCAGTAACAGGAGAATCATCAAAATAATAACCAGCAGCTTCATTATTTAATGCTATACATCCAATCATATGTGTTTCATCTGCTCCGTTAGGAGTAAGAAAAGACATTAACCCATCATACTCATAGTCCCAATCTTCTCTTATATCTTTAGCATCAATAGCAATACAATTCTGAAAATACACGTTAGGGCATTCATAATTTGCAAAAACTGCTGTAGGCTCATCTACATGGGAATAATCCCATCTCCCCACACATCGTCTAAAAATAACATACTGAGCAGATGAATGAGCTGTTCTAAATGTATAACGACTTCCACCCCAAGCATAACATTCTTCAAAAAGTTGATAGTTTCCGTTAGCATTAAAAGCGGCACCACTACCATGAGTTACTCCGTCAGAAGCACATCGTATTATTTTTATGTAATTTCCATATAGCATACAACTTGTAGTAACACCATTTCCTGTAAGTTTAAATCCTCTTATCTCGATATAATCGCCATACACTTCTATTGGGTGATCATCCTCGTGAGCAGTTACCTCATTTAGAGTAACGCCCCAATCATTCTCCGCATAAACTTTTGTGTATGCCTCGGCTGTTCCACTTGGTACTCCTATAATATTATTATTATTACCGGTGTAAGTACCGTTACGCACAATCAATGTATCCCCTCCAGACATCTGGCCTATCCCATAACTAATTGTCTGCCAAGGATTTCCCGTAGTCCCATCACCAATCGCATCATCCCCTGTAGGAGAAATATAATAAGTCGCTCCGCTAGAAAAACCAACGAACAACACAAAAAACAACAACACCAAAACAGATTTCTTCGCCATCTTCTTCTAATATCTAAATAAAAACCAGTTTAAAAATATTAGTAAAAATTTTACATATCTGATCAATAAAAAATAAAAAAGCCCCGAAGGGCATAATAAAGATTACTTATTTTAAGCCATAACAGCAACACTACTCGTATTAACAGCTATCTCTTTAACAACTGCTCCTTCAAGTCTTTCTTTTGCAATTTCGATTCTTTCAGCAGACTTTTCCCTAAAAGTATTCAACTTATCATCTAATTTACCAAGATTCGATTGTATTCTAGCTTTTTGATCCTCAGATAGATTAGAACCATTTAAACGGACCTGAGCTTTCTCAAGCCTCACTTCATGGATAGTAATAAACCTTTCAGCCCTCACTTCTACTCTTTCAAGTCTTTTTTCACGAGATTCTATTAAACCCTCTCTAGATTCAATCTCCTCTAAAATTTCTTCAAGCTCTTCGTCAGATTTTCCAGCTAAAACTTTATGCCTCTCAATAATATCTTCTCTCTTCTGGAGAATCCTCGTCTCCATTCGATCACTACGATTTAAAGCTCTTTCGTAAAAACCCTCGAACCTTTCAATTTTCTCATCGCTGGCATTATTCTCTCTAAATCTCTCAAGAGCACGAATATGAATTTCGTCAGCATGCTCTCTATGTCGCTCAAACTTATTTTGAATCCGCGCCATCTTTTCAATATCCTCTATTGAACGATTCTCATCATTAGATTTCTGCGCCTCAATCTTCTCCAAAACTTCTTCAGCCTTCGCAACGAAAGCATCATATCTCTCCTGAGCTCTTTGAGCCCTCTCTGGATCTTCTTCGGCAAACGCTTCAATTTCAGCCAACCTTTTCTCAGCCAACTCCAAAGCTCTCTCAATTTTCCGTTCCCTATTAAACATAAATGCGAATCCTACTCTATCAAAAACATCCTCAAAGAAACCTACCCCTCTAGCTTCAGGAATTTCAATTTCCTCAGAATCTTCATCAGCAATTACAAACCCAAGAGTTCCGACTAACAAGAATACCACCAAAAATAATACATTTATTTTTTTCATTTTAAACCTCCTTTTCAACTTTTTAAGTATGATAAAAGTTGCATGATAATTCTTCGAACTTTCTCTCATCTCTTCCGAATAACTTCTAAAACTTTTAAATCTACCTATCAAATCTCATATTCAAACACCTTATCATAAGGAATAAACC
The DNA here is from genome assembly GCA_023140635.1 of Candidatus Pacearchaeota archaeon. GTDB lineage: Archaea > Nanobdellota > Nanobdellia > Pacearchaeales > GW2011-AR1 > JAGVXH01. The sequence goes on from JAGLLG010000073.1 coordinate 3,060, forward strand.
AACTCACAACATCTTTCTTCGACGCTCTTTCCATAATCTTCCTAAACAACCTAATAGAATTCCCATGTGCGGAGATAGCAACATTAACTTTATTTTTCAGCATAAACTTTTTTAAATCTTTGATAAATAACTTCACTCTTTTTTCAACATCCGCAAAACATTCACCCCTTGGAGGACGATTCTCAACCCCATATCCACGATGCCAATTATCATACTGGGTCTGCCCATATTTTCTAATCATCTCTTGATGAGATTTTCCAGATAAGTTACCATAACTCCTCTCTATCATTCGGTCATCCTCAAGAATTAATTTACATTCTGGATGATACTTCAAGACTGGCTTCAAGGTATCTTTAGAACGCGAAAGATGTGTCTGGATAGCGACATGGAATTTTTTATTTTTAAGCTTCCGAGAAATTTCCTCAGCATGTCTTTTCCCTTCAACAGTTAGTCTAGCCTCCATCTGCCCTGTAAACCTTTCATCTCGATTAAACGTCGTCTGTCCATGTCTAAATAAATAAATCTTAAATCTCCCCATAATAACACCAAGTTTCTTCAATATAAAAACATTTTTATAAGAGGTATCCTCCTAGAATATATGGTGATTCAATGGATTATATTAGGGATTTTCGCATTAGTCCTATTTGCGCTTTTAAAGATGGAACATCACGTTCGAATAGTTAAGATAGCCATCATGGCCCTCATCGGTTTCCTAATTTACTTCTCGATGATGGGAATTTTTTCCTCAGAACAAGTAGATATAACCTCTCCACGAGGTATCGTCCAAGCAACGTATATCTATTTCGGATGGATCGGAGAAACGACAGGTAAACTCTTTGACATCGGAAAAGATACAGTAAGCTTAGTCGGCAACGCTATCAAGCTCAATAATTCTGAAGAAGATAAATCCAGAAGATGAAGCCTGACACGGGGACTCGAACCCCGAGTGTTTAGGTCTTCACAATTTATTGTATCCGAAGACCTGGGCGCGAGTTAGACCTCTGCATTACCCAAAACTGACAAAACATCAACAGTTATTTAATTCTCGAGCGGGAAATCCACCCCTTTTAAGTTGTGGATGAGAGCGATTAGTTGAACAAGTCTTCGTCGATAAATATTTATTCTAAAAATACTACAAAAGAGTAGAGAGTTGACCCTA
>JAGLLG010000074.1 GCA_023140635.1 Candidatus Pacearchaeota archaeon
CACCGAGTGTACCTTTGGAGGGCAATGAAACGGTAGGGGAATTAGGGAATGAGAGTGTTGAGGAGGAAGTTGAGGATGATAGTGTGGCACCGAGTGTACCTTTGGAGGGCAAAGAGGAAGTTGAGATAGAGGAAGAGGAAACTGGGGAGGAAGATTCCGGCGAGGACGTGGTATCGGAGAAGAAGGAAAAGAAAGATAAGGAATCTCAAGGTGAAGAGGAATTAGAGGTCATAGGTATAACAGGGAAGATTGTTAGGGATGTTGGGGACGCTGGTTTGGGGGTTCGGGAGTGGTTTGTTTCGGGGTTTGAGAATGTTGTGGAAGAGGTTAGGAGTTGGTTTGGGTAGGGAAGATGAAAAGCATTAAAAGGATATATTGAGAATAATATAGAAGGAGGAAATAAAAATGAAACAAAGTGGAGTAGTATTCGTTGGAATTTTGATTGTTTGTCTGGTGTTAGCTGTAGGGTATATCGTCTTTGATAAGTATCAGGAAGTACAGCAGGAAGAACAACTTAGTATTTTTCAACAAGGAGCGCAGTATGGATACGAGCAGGCGATTGTTCAGTTAGTTCAACAAGCGGTAACATGTCAACAAGTTCCGATAAGTATTAAAAATCAAACTGTAAATTTAATTGCAGTTGAGTGTTTACAAACGGAGTAGAAATAAAATGTTATTAAAGAATAGGGGTGTAACTTTACTCGCAGGATTAATGGTTCTGTTAATAGCGGTGCCTTTAATCTCTGCGGGGAGTTATGGTTCCGGAGCGTATAGTGCAGGAGATTATAATATCGGGGCGGTGTCACCCCCATCAACAGGCGGAGGTTCTTCGGATGGGGGGTCGAGCTGGCAGTGTTCAACAGATGAGGATTGCGGAGAGGATCGTTATTGTCTCCAGCATGCATGTTATAATTATAGCTGTTATTCCGATGCTGATTGTGATATTAAAACTGGAGAAACGTGCTGGATGCACAGATGTGTAAAATTATTTGATGTTAAAATAATCGATTTTCAATCTCCAATACAATTAGGCACGGAATTTGAGTTTACTTATTTTTTGAAGGGAATGGCTGATATCAGCGGGGATGTTGAAGTCCATTTCTGGATTGAGAAAGATGGCGAGGTCGTGACTTCCGGGCACGATACGATTTACATTGGCAACTTTGAAGAGAAGACAGAAAAGACATCGATTTACCTGCCAACAACGATAAATTCAGGAGTTTATACTTTTTTTGTTCAGTTAAGTTATGGAGATTATATTGCGAATACACACAGAACTGTTGAGATTGCCGTCGGTGAGGGGGGTGTAGCGTCGATAATCGGGGTAGCTGAAACAGCCGCGGATGGTTTTGAGTCGTACGCTATTCCTGTTTTGATTGGGTTCGCACTTCTTATGCTTTTTATCATATTTTGGCTGGAGAGGAAAAAGATAAAGGCAGGGATTATCAAGGAAGAGAAGTGGATTAAAAGACATAAAGTTAGCGTCAGTGTGTCTATATTATTTTTTCTTCTCAGTGTTTTAATATATTGTTTAAACAGTGCAGGGTATATATCTTTGTCAAATATTTGGCAGTTTTTTATCAGTATTTTTTTACCGCTAAGTCATTATTTTTATTATATTGTCGGTTCAATTATTGGGTTGATTGTTTTAGCAACTACAATTATTTTATGCAGGAAGAATCACGTTGTTCAACGGATTAAGTCTTTGTTGAAAGAAAAAATAAGAAAAGAAAAATCTGTGAAAAGAAAGTTGGAGGTTATAAAACCAAATGTGGAAAAATTAACAGTTATGAAACCTGTGACCGAGAAATTATCATTTGTATCTGAGCATAAAAAATTGTTGAGGGTATTGGCATTGGTGACTGTTCTCGTCGGAGTTTTGTTTTATTTGTTCTACAGCGGGATTTTTACGATAGGATTTTTACAAAGTTTATGGAAAGATATTTCTAATGGGTTCGGAAGCCTCGTTGGAGGGGGTGTGTCTTTTGCTAAGACTATTTATTCTTATTTGTCTCCTCAAAATATGTATTTTTATCCTGTGATAGCTTCGGTTGTTGGATTGGTTGTTTTGACGATATTGGGGATTATAGTGAAGAGGTTTGGTTTGTTTGGAAAGTTTAGAAACTGGCAGGAGCAGAAAAGGGTTGAGAATAACAAGGTAGAAAATGTTCAGGCAAGGGCTGAGAAGGTTGAAATTTTTAAGGAGGTTGTGAGAGAGCATAAGATTTTGCTTGTAATTTTAGGAATTTTGGTCTTAAGTTGTGTCGTTGTGGGTGCATTATTTTATTTAGGAATTGTTAGTGTTGAGCAAATCAGCGAGGGAACCGGAAACATTACTTCTTCTGTCAAGTCAGGATGGAGGAGTATGGTGCAAGTTACAAAGAATTTTATTCCGAAAGCCGGAGATTTTATCACGGGTTACTATGTTCATATTCTTTCCTGTATTGGAGGAGCAATGTTACTTTTGGTCGTTTATTTAAGACGAGAAAATTTACCAGAATTTCTTAAAATGTTGCCATATCGTTTTAAGGATTTATCTAAAAAACAAAAAATAATCGCTTCAGTAATTTTGGCAGTGGTGATATTAGCCGCTTTATTTTATGCTTTATTTTATTATAAGGTACTATCTGCTGAGCAGTTTAGTATTTTCTTTTCGAATCTCGGTGCGAGAATATCTGAGTTTGGACAAAATATGGTTAATGGGATTTCGAGTTTATGGAATAAAATACAACCACTGTTATCCAGCGTTTATACAATCTCGTTAAATTGGATAATTCAGAATTATGTTTATTTAATCTTCGGAGTTTTGGCAGTAATTTTAATCAGGATAGCTTATTTGAACCGAGAGGGTTTTCAACAAATATTTTATAGGATTAAATATTTTATAGTAGAATATAAATCATTCCTTTTGATGTTTTTGGGTTTGGTAATTAGTTCAAGTATCGTGTTTTATATATTTTATTCAAAGATTGTAACTCTTGAAATGTTAAAAGAAATTTTAAATTACTTTAAGAATTCTTTATCTGGAATTATTGGATAAA
>JAGLLG010000075.1 GCA_023140635.1 Candidatus Pacearchaeota archaeon
ATCTATCCACTCAATCTCGACAATACTTAAAAAGTCACGCCATCGCACACACGACAAATGAAAACAGCAACGCTGACAAAAAAAGAGGATGAATTTTGGGAAGAGGTTTATTGTTGTTTAGTTGAATGGGGAATTCATGAGGATTTTACTTACGACTTATGTTTTGCGATTACTAAGGCGAAGTTTGGAAGGTTGAAGAATGTTGAGAGATTTATCTGAAGAACCTACCCACTTAATCTCGACAATATTTAAAAAATCCAACAGCGTTAATAAATCAAGAAAATATTAAATATTAAAAAACGAATCTTATGAAGATGCCATAAAGATCGAGAATGAGATAGGGGTAGGTTGTCATAAAGATATCAGTATTGTCGGACTTATCAAATTAATCTAATCTCCCACTTAATTTTCTATAGACTTAATATTTCCCTAACTCTTAGTTCTTCTCATTAACCTTGATAGCGATTATCAAGTTTCCGATTGAAGACATTTCTTTTAGTATATCCAAGAAATAATGGCTAATTACAGGATTTTTATCTCTTAGAACTTCTAAAACATCATCGAATAAAGCTTCCCTCTCTTCAAAAAATTCTCGCGTCTTGTCAATATTAAGATTCTTGTATGCCAATAACATCTTATAATAAAAATCAGAGGTATCTTTAATCAATTTTGATTCTCTCTCGCTTAATTCAATTTTTTTCGTATTGGAAATATAATTATAGCTAAACAAAATAAATGAAGAGATATTTAGAAGGCTCGTTAAAAACCAATAAACATATTTTGAAATCGTAGAATCATATAGGGGCTTTTTGTTAATCATTCTCCGGCACAGATTATTAAGTTTTAGAACTGTCATGTGAATCTCTGCGACTTCCTTAGCCATCGAAGGTTTTCCTTTTCTACAATCTTCCTGAAAATACTCAAACTGTGAATGGATTAGCCAGAATATTCTGTCTACCAATTGGGCATAATCTGAATCGTCTGAGGAAATTACACATTTTAACAAACAATATTCTGGTTTGCTCTCAACAATTTCCATCCCGGTTAGTTTAGTAATTGCCTTACGAATAAGGCTTAATTGCTCGGAGTTGCTATAATTAATTTTGATCTCGTCGTAGCCGGAAGTGTAAAGATGTCTTAAAATTCTAGTAATGTACCATTCTTCTTCTCCAGTAAGGGTGGTCTCAACATCTTCAAAATGTCTCTCGTTTGACGAAGAAATAATTAAACGCTCTTTTGCTACCTCTATGTTCAAAGAGTCTCCATTCTCAATCTTATTTGCCTTTGCCCATTTTGAAGGTAGGGAAATTGTGAGTGTACTCACTCCATGTTTTACAACTTTTCGTTCCATAACTCTTAGGAATATAAAAAGTATATAAATTTAACTAAAGTATATATAATATTAAAATACGTGTTTATAACCTCCAAAAGTATATATAAAAACCGGACTATGTTATTCTATGAAAAACAAACCAATAATCCACCAAATGGTTGCGGAGTTGTTTAATTTAGATGAAAACTTGTTGAATGATTATGCTTCTTTAGAGAGTTCGGTGGAGGAATTGATAGCAAGACTTAATCTTAAAATCGTTAAAAAAGACAGGTACGATTTCTCTCCTCAGGGAACAACAGCCTTCTTTATCCTTTCAAGCTCTCATTTGGCTGTTCATACATGGCCTGAAAATAACTATCTTCACTTAGATCTTATAACTTGTCAGAAGATTCCAGGGAAAAAAGAGTTAAAGAAAATCTTATCGGAAATATTCAAAATAAAGTTGGGAGAGGTTAAGGTGAGGGAGATTCCTTATGACCGAAATTGATTATGATGTTGTTATTGAGAATGAATCCGAAAGAGAATTTTATAAAGAAACGCATAACAAAATACTCGAATATCTCAAGAGGAATAAAACTTCGACCTTTTGGGAAATTGTGAGAAATGTTCAAGGAAGCGATAGGAGGGTGTTAAGACTGCTTAACCAGATGAGGTTAGCAGGCGAAATTGCCTTAGAAGGAGTTCAAATCTCCTCATCTGGCTTCAATGCCGATGAGCCTAACAAAAGGGTTCAAGCCCCTGCGGACGGATTCAATACCGCCGTTAAGCCCTCCGGTCTCTCTTTTGAATTAGGAGAGGAATACAAGAGTATAATCTCAAAAATGGAGAGAATTGTTAAATCTAGACCCGTTCCAACTTTCTTTTATGATCAAAGACCTGTGACGATTACAACTTCTGTAAAAAGAGTGGCTTATTTAGATTCTCGGGGAGACCTTGACGGAAAAAGGATTGTTTTGATTGGAGACGATGACCTGACTTCTTTGGCGTTAGGACTAACAAAGAGAGCAAAAGAAATTGTTGTTTTTGATATAGACGAGAGGTTAGTAGATTTCATAAATTTAATTTCAAAAGAGAAGCGATTAAAGGTTCGTGCCTATAAGTATGATTTAACAAAGGAAATCCCCTCAGAATTTTCAGGTAAGTTTGACATTTTTCTAACTGATCCAACTCCAAATAAAATTTCATTTGAACTATTTATCTCAATAGGATTAAACTTGTTGGCTGAGAAAGGTGTTGGTTATGTTTCATTTTTCCCCACCCATCAAGCAAAGAGTGTCGATTTTCAAAAAATACTAACTGAAAGAAAAGTGGTAATCACAGATATGATACCTCGATTTACTGAATATGATTTTGTTCCTCAAACATACAGAAAAGAAGATTTGAAGCTACTGGAATTATTTGACTCGGGAGGAGAAAGACTTTCATTTTATGAAAATAACACGAGGTTTGAAGTGGGTCCGAAATCGATAAGAGAAATAAAATTACTAACCGACGAGGAAAGAGCGGATTTTATCGGGAAAGCTACAAAGCGAGTATTAGAAAATCCTACTCTAGATCCGGCATATAGAAAAAATTCAAAATGAGCTTTAACAAATATTATCAAAGTGAAATAGCAAGATATGGGGGGAGTCAAAAATATGTCTTAGCTAAAACAAGGGAAAAACGAGCCCTCATCGAAAGAGTTATCAAATACTCTCGAGGAAGTAAACTTTTAGAGGCAGGCTCGGGGAGTTCTTCTAATTCTATTTATTTGGCTAATGAAGGATATGAAGTTACTGCCATAGATAATGATCCAAAAATGATTTCTTTGGCAAAAGAATTATCAAAACCCTTTAAAGCTAAACCTAAATTTTTAAGAAAGGAAATAACTCACTTCGAAGGAAAATACTCTGTCGTCTTTAGCCACGGAGTCTTAGAACATTTTGAAGACAAGAAAATTATAGAATTAATTAATAAAGAAATCGTATTGGGAGACTTTGTCATTTTTTCAGTTCCTTCCGATTTCTTTACGAAAGAACAAGCAATTAATGGAGATGAAAGATTTATTTCGGTAAAAAAGTGGAGAAGTTTAATTTCTCAGACTAACGGAAAGATAGTAGAAGAATTTTCTTACTTTTACGATTCAGATAACTTAAAACTAAGAATCTTGAAATTAGTTTTTAATCTTACAAGAGGGATATTCCCAACTAAAAAACCTTACATAGGATTTATCCTGAAGAAAAATGTTTGTTCTCCTTAAACCAGAAATGAGAAGATGTATGGAATCTTTTGATTCATACCTAGCTGAAGCAGGATTTAAAATAAATTCTCGTCATCCAATATTTAATTGGGAAACAACTGCAAGAGAAATTTATGCTCCTCAGCTTTTAGATCCAAAATTTGCATCGGAATTTAATGTATACTTGTGGATGACTGGAAATTTTTTTGGGAATACTGCTATGGCATACCAACTTCGAAGAGAAGGAGATTTAAATGAAAACTTAGAAGAACTTATGAAGACTAAGAGTAATTTTAGATTAGATATTTCAAAGAAACTTGATGACCCAATAAATTTTATGGTTAATTTAGATAAATTATCTGTTCATCAGCCAGCGAAGATTGGTAAACAAGGTACGATTAACATTGGAAGTTCTCCCTTGCAAGAAGGATATTTTGAAGGAAGGTGGGATAATTTTTTCTTCAAATATATTCACACATCAGATAATTATTCAGCTTATGAGAGAGAAAAGAAGATATTAAAGGTAAGGGGAATTTATGATAATCTAATCAAAGAAGAACAATGGGAACAGATGAAAAAAACAGGGACTTTAATTCCATTAAAAATGGAGGAGAGCTATATCAATGGATAAAATTTCTCTTGCAGGTATTAGGTTTATAGTTACTTCTGCCTGTAACTTTGATTGTGTTTATTGTCAGA
>JAGLLG010000076.1 GCA_023140635.1 Candidatus Pacearchaeota archaeon
GTGCTGGAACTTTGAATTGCGGAACTTGTGGTTTGCATTCTTCTTGTCCATCAGGAACTTGTGTTTGTGATTCTGGCTGGGGCGATTGTAATGATAATAATATTTGTGATTGTGATTTAAGTTTAAATTCTTGCAGTGGTGGAAGCTGTGTTGAGGAAACTGTCTGGCTTGCTGATAATTGTTCACAACAAGCTGTTCAGGACGCTATTAATTTAGCTGGCGACGGTGATATTGTTCAGGTTCCTGCTGGGGCGTGTGTTTGGGTAACTGGTGTTTCTGTTTCTAGTGATAAAAAGATTGTATTGCAGGGTGCAGGGATGGATTTTACTGTTATTACAAGAAGTCCATCTGGAGAAGAAGCTGTTAATTTAGGGCAATCTGGCTCTCGTGTTACTGGATTTAAATTTATTGACGGAGAGGTAGTATCTGATGGGGATGGATGGAGGGTTGATCATTGTTGGTTTTATAGCGAGGTCTTTTCTGTAGGTGTTTATGTTAGGAGTGATAGAGAGAACGATCATCCTACAGGTCTTGTAGATCACAATGTTTTTTATAATACCCGAGTAGTTATAGGTGGTTGGGCTGGTCTTTTAGCTCATAGTTATTGGTATGAATCTTTAGGATTAGGCACAAACAATGCGGTTTTTGTAGAGGATAATGAATTTACTGCTACTATGCATAGCAATGCAATGGATGCAAATTATGGAGGAAGATATGTATTTCGTTATAATATTGTTAATGATAATTCTTTAGAAGCACATTCTGTTCAGGGCAACCATCGATCAACTAGGAGTTGGGAGATTTATGGCAATACTATTAATCAAATAAATAGGGCTATGTGGATACCAATGTTTTTGCGGGGGGGGACTGGAGTTGTTTTTAATAATACACTTACTGGAACATGGACTAACCCTAATATTGCCTTGGATAATGTGAGAAGTGGAGGGTCATATACTTTTCCTCCTGGGAATTGTGATGGAATTTCTGATTGGGATGGAAATGAAGAAGCAAATGGATATCCTTGTAGGGATCAAATAGGACGTTCTACTGATTCCTGGTTGTGGACAGATGAAAATCCTTACCCTCCCCAAGAACTTGATCCAGCTTATTTTTGGAATAATAAACATAATGGAAATGATGTAGTTCCTTTTATTCATAATAGTGATGATGCTTGGATTGTTGAAAATAGAGATTATTATGTTGGAATAGAAAAACCAGGATATACTCCTTATACCTATCCCCATCCTTTAACTTTAAATTAATTTTTTATTATTGTCCCTTTGAATTTTTTATTATTTAAAAGATTATCAAGCTGTTTCATGTTTTGCCCGACAATGTATGTTGTTATTTTGTTTTTTAAAATCATTTTTGATGCTGTTTGGTCTAAGACAAAATGCTGTCCAGGTTTAAATTTCATTTTGTTTGCTATTATGTCAAAATCTTTCCATGAAATTTGTTTGATGAACTTACTGTTTTTATATTTTTTTGGATTTTTATCATATAGCCCCTGAACATTTGTAAGATTAATAAAATCTGATTTGAAATGTTTTGCAATTTCTGCTGAAGTTGAATCAGAAGTTTGACGTGGTTTGTATTCTAATGCCCCGCAAAAAATAATGTCTTGATTTTTAATATATTTTTTAAGAACTTTCATGGTATGAGGAATTCCGTGTTCAGGATTGATATTAAAGAAATAATTCATAAATCTTGCATTCATTCTTGTTGCTG
>JAGLLG010000077.1 GCA_023140635.1 Candidatus Pacearchaeota archaeon
CGGTTGGACAGTTAATTGCAACGTTATCTTTTAGTGATAAAAATAATTCCTTCCTAAGGTTTAGAGCTGCGAGCCGGGCTGAAAGAGACACACCACAGCAGGGCTTTAGGACGCATATCTTTGTTAACACGCCGCAGGGGGAAGAAGTATGGGAGCCATTTCAAAACAGTGCGGAAAATATTAAAGACGGTGTTATAAATTCGTATATAGAAACGGCACATGATTTAACTCTTGAGTCTGTTAATCCGCGGCTTGGTTTGAAAGTTGTTGTGAATTACTTTGAGGTGGTTGACGAAGGAGCTCCGATATTTATGCGTGAAGTGAAAGTTGAAAATATGCGCGATGATAAGAGTAGGGATGTTCGTATGGTTGATGGTGTGTTGGCTGTCACAGTAGCCGGCATTTCTAAAGGGGTGGAAGATGCTATAGAGCGAACAGGATTGGCATTTACTAATGTTAATGGTGTACGTGGTCAAAATATAGAAGGAGAAGAAGGGGAAAGGTTGGTAAACGGTGCCAGTGCATATCAGACAACATATGATCTTAGTGATAAGCCGGTGTTTGAAAGGACAATCCCAAGGCATATTTATGCAGCATGGAATCCGGATAATGGAAATATTTTACAAACTATTTTTAATCAGGAAGTAGTGTATGGAAAATCAGGGGCAACCATTCCATTTGGTGTCCTTAATTATGATTTTGAAACTCCGGATGCGTTAGATCAACATGTTTCTACAACCCAAGCACCATGTGCAATGAATTATACTAAGTTTGTATTGGAACCAAAAGGATCTATCCAGAGTGCAAAAAGGGTTGTTTCTCTTATTACACACACTAATGGTTATGAAGAGGCGAATAAAATTATTAGAAGATTCACAAGTTCGAAAGATTTTGTTGATCAGAAAAAAAAATCTGGAAGAAAGTTTATAAATTCAATCAGGCATAAAGTTCTAACAAAGATGTCGTCTAAATATGCTGTGTTCACACAGTATATGGGGAACAATCAATTAGATAATGTCTTGCGTGGGGGGTTGAGTATACCTATAAAGACTAAAAAAGGTATTGTGTCGGTTAATGTTTTAAGTCGTATTCATGGCGATCTGGAGCGGGATTATAATTGGTACCTTGTTTTGATAATGTATTATTCTCAGGGAATAGGGGCTTATCGGGATATGTTACAGAATATGCTTAATGATGCGTGGGTAAGCAACCCAAATATTCCTGCGGCAGAGGGAATCCTGGATATGCTGAATTTAATTCAGGCTGACGGGTATAACCCAAAGGTTGTTAAACCGGATGTATTTAAGGCAGAATCCGATGAAGATGTGGAAAATGCTTTAAGCAAAATGGTTGCCAGTAATGAGGAGAAGGAGAAACTTCGGGATATGATGAAAAATGGTTTCACATTGGGTGAACTATTTGGGTATATTGTTGAGAATAAGCTGCAATCAAAACAGTCAAACGTCGAGTCTCATGAAATACAGGTTTTTGAGGATATTTTGCTGCATACAGTGAAGCAAAAGCAGGCTGAGCATGGTGAAGGATTTTGGACGGATCATTGGCATTATAATTTAGATTCTATTAAGGAATATTTACGGTTGAATCCTGATAAATGGGAACACTTATTTTCTGGAAAAATGTTTAGTTATTATTTAAACAATCATTCTGTTCGCAAAAGAGATCATGATGATAAAGGCAACGGGAGATACTATTATTCACAATTCAAAGAGAGAGTCATTCAACCTAATTCTGTTATTAATCGGGAGGATGTTAAGGCCGAAGAAAAAGGAAATTTATTGAGAACTATGAATGGTGAAGGGGAGGCATATTTTTCTAATCTTATTGTCAAAATATTAACGATAATTACAAACAAATCGGCTACTCTAGACCCTTTTGGTGTTGGAGTTGAAATGGAAGCGGATAAGCCTAATTGGTATGATGCTCTCAATGGGCTTCCGGGTATGATAGGTTCTTCTATTTCAGAAACACATGAACTTCAACGTGCGGCAAAGATGTTATTGGAGGCGTTTGAAAAGTTAAAATTAGATGATGATACGGAAATTGCTGTTTTTAAAGAATTAAGTGAATTTATTGTTCAATTGAAGAAGATTTTAGAAACGGAAAAAAGTGCTCTTAATTATTGGAAACGGTCAAATGATATCAAAGAGGAATACCGGAAAAATGTTCAGAAAGGTCTTGATGGAGAAACTAAATCTTTGTCTGTGAAAGAGCTGCGGGAGTTTCTTGAATTAGTGATAAAAAAGACACAAAAAAGTTCTCAAATTGCTACTGAGGCCGGATTTGAAGGGAAAACATATTTTTATAGTGAGGTAACAGAATATGATGTGGTAGGAGAGGCTAAAGATGG
>JAGLLG010000078.1 GCA_023140635.1 Candidatus Pacearchaeota archaeon
CGATGCAGATTTGGGGTTGGTTTTAGGTTCTGGATTATCTCCCCAACCCTCTAAACAGATTTTTCTGAAATTACATCTTGCGCAATAAAAGCCTTCCTTCTTTTCGAAATCTTCTTCTTTTGCGGTATTTTCATTGACGTCTTCTAGTAAATCTTTCATTTCTTTGATGCTTGTTCTTATGTAATTTTTTATTTCATCTAATTTTTCAACGTTAATTTCGAAGATGTCTTGTTTGTCTATAGCAATGTTGAAGATTCGTGCCTCGATATTCTCTGGTGAAATATTAAACTTTTGTGCAAGATACAGAGCATAACACGTTAATTGTAAATCAAAATCTGCTAATCTTTCTCTTCCGGTTTTCCAATCATAGAGAATAATTTTGCCTTCTTTTTTCATTGCGAAATCTATACTCAACCCAATCTTATTACCTTCAAAGTCAAATGATAAGAAATCTTCTAAAGTGATCCAGTCCTCAACAGGGGTTCTTCTAATCTCCATAAAAATGTCCGAATTAAAGAAATTGGTCAAACATAACTCCGCCTTTTTGAATAAGCTCACTTTTTCTTCATCGTTAATCTCAATTCCATATTCATCTTCGAAAAACTTATGTGCTTTACTTCTAAATCCTGTATATTCTCTTAATGAGGATTGCATAAAGTCTTCATCAAATCTTTTTCTTAGGGTTGCTATTGCATGACCTAACGTAATTTTGTTTCCTATTCTAAATTGTCTCAAGATATATTCTATTGTTTCGTGGACTCTTTGTCCAACCCAAATTTCCTTATTTTTTAATTGTTTCAAGTAATATATTCGTTTGGTTCTGTCTTCTTCTGCTGCGATCCAACCATTCCAAGAACCATAATGGTTAAAATAATACTTCCTCGGGCATTCCTTAAAACAACTATCTTTTGATTTTGACCATGAAAATTCGTTTTTGAAGACCATGTCTATGTAAAGTGCCTTGAACTTATAACACTTCCTAAGTGAGTGTTATTACTTCAAATAAATTCTATAAAAAGGTCTTATCATAAAGACTACGAATGCTACAAGAAAATACCATGGATTTACAGATTGTACCCAAGTCATTGCTGCGGGCCAGATTGTTATTAGAAACAAAATAAAGGCAGCAACAGACCATTTAATTAATCCGATATCCAAGACATCCATCTTCTTTATCCTCTTATTTAACCAAGCTATCATCTTTCACCTCCTTTGTTATTAAGGGTGGGAATTATTTAAAGTTATGTTTTCTTTTTGATTAAACTTAAGCTCCTAAGAACTTGAGTGCGTCAAAGACTAAGAATGCCGGCCAGACTATTGCTTTTAAGAATCCGAAGACTCCGTTCCAGAAACTTGTTGCGGTAGATATGTAATAGACTGCTGCTCCGACGAATCCAAGTCCGTAGACGGCTCCTCCACAAGCTCCGTGGTCTCTCTTGATTTTGTTTTTTGCCATGGTTTATTAAGGGGTTTGTAGTTTTTAAGGTTTGTTTTAATTATCTTTATTTCGTTTTAGAATGTAAACAGCCCTATCATTGTTCCCTGCTGGAAAAACAGCAACTACTTCCCACCCTTTTTTTGCTAATTCATTTAGTTCCTCTGTTGGTTTTTCAAAGACACCTTCTTTATTCACTTTCCAAGGATTAACTAATCCTGCATGGATAATACCTTTTACTTTATACTCAAAAGCCATCTTATTTCTTATCTAACAATCTTTTTATAACTTTCGTCACAACCCGAAAATCCGCCCTAACTCGTGCCCAGATCTACAAAAATTCATAAAATAATTTAGACCTAAACACTCGCTCTCCCAACCGCTCACTTCTTGCCGACTAACATTTTCATTATCTCTGTGGTTTTTCTATAGTCTGCCCTCCTCTCACTCAACCGCATCACCTGTCCAATCAAAAAATTCAAACTTGCATCTTTCCCTGATTTGTATTCGTCAACAACATGTGCATTCTCCAAAATAACTTGTTTGCATAAATTCTCAATCGCCGAATCATCAATACTCGAAATCTCTCCCTTGTGCTCCTTCAACGAAAACGACTTCGGAACAAAATCATTCATAATCTGTTTCCCTTTCAAAACCGTAATCTTTCCGGACGTTACAGTTTTAATTAGTTCGGCTAAATGTGAAGGCAAAATTTCAACGTCCTCGTCCTCTA
>JAGLLG010000079.1 GCA_023140635.1 Candidatus Pacearchaeota archaeon
TATTGCAACCCCTTACCCCAAGTAACACTGGCCCCATAATTCCTGCAAATATCCCAACAGATACTCCTATCATTTTTAGTGAATCTCTCATATTGATTTCCCTTATAAAATGTTAAAATCTCATATTTATAAATCTTTTGATTTGTTTACCCCTTTATAGATACAACATTCAAACTTTAAACATTCAACTTAAACCTATCAGTCTCTTTCCTCGGCAGAATATGTAAATGAGCATGTGAAATCAACTGTCCCGCAACTCGACCATTATTCACGACTAAATTAAAATCTTTCACGCCTAATTTCTCTGTAGTTTTTTTCGCAGTCTCTAAAAGTTCTTTGTATATTTCTGAAGGCATATCAAAAAAAGTCTCGTAATGCTTTCGAGAAATTATAAGTGAATGATTTGCGACCTTGGGATTGGCGTCTTTTATTGCAATGAAATTTTCGGTTTCTAAAATTTTTTGACATGGAATTTCTCCGCAAATAATTTTGCAGAATATGCACTCTTCCATGAAGTGGATAGTAACCCCAGATTTATAAACTTCTGCGTCTGATGATTTTGATGGTGGAAAGTTTTACGTGGCATGAGGTTGGCGAGAAAGAGAATGAAGAGATTCGGAAGGATGCGAAGAAGCTTTTGAATGAGTTCGCGTCAAAATTGTCTAAAATTAAAGCTTCAGACGAGCATTTTGAGAATGGGGACGGGATTCGGGAAGAGGGTGATGGTTGGGACACGGATTCTGGGTTTCGAGATTTGATGTTTTTGAATGCGCCTTTTGTCGAGGAGGATTCTATTGTTGCTGAGAGGGGAGGGTGGAAAAGTGGATAATGTAATTATACCTGATGTAGAAGGATTAGAAAATTTAAAAGGGAAAATAAAACTACAGGGATATGATAATCTCCATATAATTTCTGATTTTGATAGAACTTTAACTTATGCGTACCAGCAAGACGGTAAAAAAATACCTTCGATAATATCTATATTGGGGGATAATGATTATCTTTCGGCGGAATATTCGGCTGAGGCAAAATCGTTGTTTGAGAAATATCATGCGATAGAGATAAATAATGATGTGTCGATGGGAGAGAAGAGGGAGTCCATGAAGGAATGGTGGGCTAAGCATAATCGTTTATTAATTAAATCGGGATTGCATAAAAAAGATTTGGAAAGAATCGTTGAGAGTGGAATAGTAAGATTGAGAGAAGGAACGAGGAAGTTATTTAATTATCTTCATAAGGAAGCAATTCCATTGATAATTTTATCGTCGAGCGGGGTTGGAGATGCAATTTCTAAAGTGTTGGAGAAGGAAGGAATTTTATACGATAATGTATCTATTGTTACTAATAAATTTGAATGGGATAAAAACGGTGTAGCGATAAAATTTGTGGAACCCATAATTCATTGTATGAACAAAGATGAAACGATACTTTCTGAGTTTCCAAAAATTTATGGAGAAATAAAAAATCGAAAGAATGTTGTTTTGTTGGGTGATAGCGTTGGGGATTTGGGAATGGTAACTGGATTTGAATATGATAATTTGATTAAGGTAGGATTTTTGAATCCTGGAGAAGAGCAAAATCAAAAAGAATATGAGAAGAATTTTGATATGATAATCACTAATGATTCTAATATGCAACCAGTAAATAAATTAATTGGAGAACTTTTAGATGACGCTTAAACACAAACTCAAACAAATCAAATCAGGAAAACTAACTGCTGTAAAAAATGTTATGGCATTCTCGAAAAAGATGGCGACATCAGAGACAAAAGACTTAAACATTTTTTTAAACTTAAATGAAAATGCAATTGAACAAGCAAAGGCTATCGATAAAAGAATTAAAGAGGGAACTGCTGGGAAGTTTGCGGGGCTTTGTTTCGCGGTGAAATCGAATATATCTGTTGAGGGGTTGGAAACTAATTGTGGTTCTAAGGTCCTCGAAGGTTATGTTTCACCATATAATGCAACTGTAATTAATAAACTCCTTGGGGAGGATGCTATACTCTTGGGGATGGTAAATATGGATGAGTTCGCTTGTGGGGCTTCTGGAGAAACGTCTGCTTTTGGTCCTACGAAAAATCCTCGAAATGTTGAAT
>JAGLLG010000008.1 GCA_023140635.1 Candidatus Pacearchaeota archaeon
GATATTTTGAATGATCGTTGTGAGGGTGCGTTTAAGGAGGGTGTTGTTAATGATGGGGTGATTGCGAAGTGCGCGGCTTATGCGGCGAGGGAGCATGGGGATGCGCGTCGGGCGTTGGATTTGTTGAGGATTGCGGGTGAGTTGAGTGAGCGTGAGGGTGCGGATAAGATTGGTGAGGAGTATATTGATTTGGCGAATAGGAAGATGGAGAGGGATAAGATTTTAGATATTGTTGAAGCCGAGCCGAAGCAGTTTCAGTTGGTTTTGTATTCTATTATGAAGTTGACAGAGCAGGCGCGGGACGGAGGTTTGGATAAGTTTTATACAGGGGATGTTTACAATTATTATCAGAAGGTTTGTGATCAGGTAAAAACAGATGTGTTGACGCAGAGGAGGATTTCAGATATTATTGCTGAGATTGATATGTTGGGGTTGATTAATGCGAGGGTTATTTCGAAGGGGAGGCACGGACGGACGAGGGAGATTAAGTTGTCGATTCCTTCGAATTTGTTTAAGAAGGTGGATGCGATTCTTGTTGATTCGTTGTGTTTGTGAGTGGGGTAGATGGGTTTATTAATCTGGAAATTGGTGAATTGGTATGGGGTGGAAGAATTTTCCAGAGTGGTTAAAGGGTGGGATTACTGGGTTCGTTGTTACTGTAGTTCCTTATACTATTTGTTATATAACTCCTATTAACCAAGTATCAATTTGGATTATAGGACCATTACAAATATTAATGTTGCTTACTATGGCGCCTGTTATTATTCTCTTTCAACTAGATGTTTTTTACGGTCCAGAAACAAATAATATTTTAGCGATGCTGGGTTCGGTGATATTTTGGACTTTAATCGGAATGTTGAGTGGATTTGTCGTGGGTAATATGAATGAAAGAAAGTTAGAGAAGTTACATTCTAATAATTCTGAAGGTATTCGCTAAACGTATATTTTTATTTGCTTTGTCTTTGATTTGTTTCTTAGAGGATATAAAAGTATATTAAGGGGTGTGTCTTGTTTTGGTTAGAACCAATAATGGTCAAGGCTGAGGGCAATTCCTTGTGGAATGTAGACTCTCGTTTTTAAGATGGTATCAGAAATATTAAAACTTTGTGTGAGTAAGGGGTTTCTTTTGGATAAGGAAATGTTGGGGTTGCTTGGAGGTTTGAGTGATGAGTGTGCTAGAAGGGTTGTTGAAGTTTTTGGGAATTTGGAGATTGAAGAGAGGGTGATTAATAGGAAGTTGTTGGAGAAGTATTTTGATAAGTTGAAGGGTGTTTTGGTGGTGTCTGAAGGGGACGAGCTCTCTGGTTTTTTTGAAGGTTTGGGGTATTATGGGTGTGATTCTGGTTTTGAAGGAAGTGTCGAGGAGGTTGTTAAGGTGAATGGGAATGTGAAGTTGATCTCTGCTCCTGCGTTTTCTCAGAAGAAAATTGAGGTTAAGGATTTTGTTAAACATTTTCGTACACGTTATGAGGTTTTGAAGGGAATTTTGGAGGAGAAGAATTTTGATAACCTAACCTCTATCAGAAAGATTGGGATGAATCGTGGGAGTCACACTATAATTGCAGCAGTTTTTGGGAAGAGAATGACGAAGAATAAAAATTTGTTTTTAGAGGTTGAGGATATGACTGGAACTTCTATTGTTTTGGTTAATCAAAATAAAAAAGAGGTTTTTGAGAAGGCGAAGGATTTATTGAGGGATGATATTGTTGCGTTTAATGTTTCGGGGACGTCGGAGATGTTGTTTGCGAATGATGTTGTTTTTCCCGAGGCTGGTTTGGTGGAGAAAAAATATAGTGAGTTTGATGAGTATGTTGCGTTTAGTGGCGATTTTCATATGGGCTCGACTATGTTTTTAGAGAAGAATCTTTTAAAGTTTGTTAAATGGTTGAATGGGGAGGAGGGTGATGAGAAACAGAGAGCGCTTGCGAGGAAGGTGAAGTATCTTTTTTTGATGGGTGATAATATTGATGGTGTTAGTCATTATCCTGGGCAGGAGAAGTATCTAATTCAGAAGACTTCTAAGGGGCAGTATGATAAGGTTGAGGAGATTTTGAGGTTGATTCGGAAGGATGTTGAGATTGTTATGTGTCCTGGGCAGCACGATGCTGTTTGGGTTGGAGAGCCGCAGCCGATTATTGGGGAGAAGTTTGCTGAAGGGTTGCATAATATGAAGAATTTGACACTAGTTCCGAATCCTTCTTTGGTAGAAATTGATGGAGGTTTTAAAATTTTGATGTATCATGGGGCGAGTATAAACTATTTTATCGATGAGATTCCAGATATTCGAACGAACTTCGGGCATAACTCTCCGACGAGAGTTGTTAGGGAAATGTTGAAGCGACGGCATCTTGCACCGATTCATGGGATTGCGGATTATATTCCTTGTGAGCGTGGCGATTCTTTGGTAATTGATAAGATTCCAGATATTCTTGCGACAGCAGATCAGCATCGTGCAGAGGTTTCAACTTTTAATAATATTTTGATGATTGCTAGTTCGTGTTGGCAGTCTATTACACCTTTTGAAGAGAAAGTTGGGAATGTGCCAGATCCTTGTAAGGTGCCTTTGTTTAATTTGAAAACTAGGGAGATTAAGATGTTGGATTTTTCTGATGAGTTGAAAGAAGTTGAGTGGAACTCTGGTGGGGAATTAAGTTGTGAGTTGAGGGGTGAAAATGGGGGATGATTCTTGTGTAGGATCTAAGGTGAAGTGTGGTTGGGATACTGAAAAATACTTTGAGGATTTAGAGAGGGGTGTTAGGAAAGAGTATGATGTTGCGAACCAGGCAAGGGCTAAGGGGTTTGATCCTTCAGATAAGGTTGAGATTCCTTTAGCGATGACGATGGCAGAGAAGTCTGTTGGTTTGATTACAACTATTTATCCAGATATACCTATACAAGATATTGCTAAAAGGATACTTGAGTTGGAGAAAGAATATGGTCAGTTAGATACTACAGTTAGTTTTGTTATTGGGAAGGAGATTGCTGAAGGGAAGTTTTTCAAATTTAAGAATCAGCTTGAGGCAATTGATGCGGGAATTCGTGTTGGGTTTGCCTATATTACTTTAGGTGTTGTTGCGTCTCCAATTGAAGGTTATACTGGAATTAATTTGGGAAAAACTCGTGATGGAAAAGATTATTTTATTGCGAATTTTAGTGGTCCGATTCGTTCTGCAGGGACGACGGCTACGTGTGTTGTCTTGATGCTTATTGATTATTTGAGAGAGCATTTTGGCTATGCGAAGTATGATCCTGATGAGAATGAGGTTAAAAGATATGTGACTGAAAATACAGATTATCATGAAAGGGTTACGAATCTACAATATTTTCCGACGGAAGAGGAGATGGAGTTTTTAGCTAAGAATTTACCTATTCAGATTTCAGGAGATCCTACGGAAAAGCGAGAGGTTTCTAATTATAAGGATTTGTCGAGGGTTGAGACAAATTTTATCAGGGGAGGAATGTGTTTAGCATTTAGTGAAGGTCTTGCTCAAAAAGCAGGGAAGGCGTTAGGGAGACTTAACTCTCCTAAGAATGCTGGGTTAAAGTGCACGGGGTGGGATTGGCTTGAAGAATATTTGGAGTTACATAAAAAGAGGGAGAAGGGGAGTAAGGATG
>JAGLLG010000009.1 GCA_023140635.1 Candidatus Pacearchaeota archaeon
ATAGATCCAGGTTCATTGAAAAATCGATTTGATATATGTGGCAAATCTTTATTCACATACTCAACAATGAATTCAATCAGTCTTTCGTATAGAACATCAACTACAACAAATACTTGTGGAGATTATATCTATGTAAAATTCAGAAAATCTGAAGAATCAGATTGGAGGGATGCGCATTCATTAACAAATTCATCTTATGATTTAGGGTATTATCCAACAGAATCCTGGCTGTATGGAAGTATTGTCATGCTTGAACCTGGAGAAGATTATGAGCTTGACGTTTATTGTTACTACGCAGATGACACGTTATATTCGAATGAAATGATTACAGTAAAAACTAGGGAAGAAGTCAGTTATAATCCTCCCCAGAATACGTTATATGTATCTTCACAAACAGGTGACAATTCAAATGATGGAACTGTGAGTTCTCCTTACGAAACAATACAGCATGCGGTTGACATAGCGGTACCAGGAACTAAAATTAAAGTAATGCCTGGAGATTATTACGAGAACGTTGTTATTTCCACAAGCGGAACTAGTGAAAATCCAATAATTCTTGAAGGGTCAGATGGCGCTGTCATCAAAGGATACGACCCTGCTTATTCTAATCTTCCATGGACATTAGATACTGATAACCTATATTACACAAGCCTTAATTTTCTCCCTTATTCATTAGACGTCGGGGCTGAAAATTCAGATGTTTCAGACAGGACACTCCTTTACAGGCATTATAGCATAAATAATGGGGGTTGTCTTGGCGCTTCGGATTATGATCTAGATGATTTGAGGAACAGAGCCGCAGAAAATGCTAATTATTCAGTTAGTTGGTGCTTGCATCATCCCGTTTATGGGGGTTGGCATTATGCAGAAAGCGAGGGAAGGTTATACTTAAGGATGCCTGATAACAGCAATCCTAATGATATTTCTACAAGATTTAGTGATAACAGTGTTGGAATAACTTTGGAAGGAAATTTCATAATTGTTCGTGATCTTTCTATTGAATATTTTAAAACAGGAATCTCTGCAGGTAATCAACGATTTAATATTATCAAAGACAATATTATTCAAAGATGCGGGAATGGAATTTGGTTGATGTTATTTAATAGTATAAGCGGAGAGGATATCTCTGGATTGTATGACTGGGCGACTCTTGGAACCGCGGGTTTTGAGACTGGGCATTATGCAGGTGCCCTAAATGAGGGGAATATAATACAGGGGAATGAGATTATTGAAGAAGATATTTATGGATGGGGTTATGGTAGAGGCAAAGCAAGAATCTACGAGAAACATGGGATTGGCGGCGGACAGGGTTCTGGATTGATAGTCCGAGAAAATACTATCCAAGGATATTTCAAAGGGATTGGTCTTAGCTGGGATGTTAGCAAGGGGAACAGAGACTTATTGAGGGATATGGATGTACACGATAACATAATTCTTGACAGCGCTTCAGACGCATTTGAGCCCGAAGGGAATTTGATAAATGTAAGATTCTGGGGAAATAAGATGGCGAGGTTCCTTCAAGGGATATCAATCGCTCCTGTAAGATACGGGCCTTTGTATGCGTTCAGGAATATCTTTTATGATTACGATCTTAGCGGAGTAAAATTGTCAGGATATTCTAGGGGTCAAACATACATATACAACAATCTTTTCAAGAACACAAAAGATAATGTACCTGGCTGGAGACCTTCAGGAGGTTATTCTAATATTATATTTATGAATAATATATTCCTTGTGCACGATTATCTCCTGATTGATGATGATGTGAGTTCAGGTGACAATGGGTTATTTATTGATTATAACCTTTACTTTTCCCAATATGAACGTACAAACTGGCCTGCAGGAAGTATATTCCATGTAAGAAGACATTGGAGTCCAAGTTTAGAAGAATTGGCTTCGTGGTCAAATTCAAGTTTGGGCATTAGTTTTGAAGAACACGGGGTCTTTTCAGATTTAACATTTGAAGAAGAATGGCCTTTAGATAACACTCCAAATGACAACACATTTAGACCTATAACACTTAGTAACAATATCGATAAAGGTACTATCATTCCGAATTTCTGTGATATTTATAGTAACTCTGCTCCAGATATTGGAGTCTATGAATATGGTTCTGAGCCTTCTCCACAAACTTGCACCAACGCTGGAGGAGCATGTCAAACAAATTCATGTAGTAATTATCAAGATTGCTCAAGTCTAACAGGAACCTGCTCGTCGGGAAACTGCTGTTCAGGAACTTGTACAGAAATAACTCTTCTAAACTGTACTGACAGCGATGGAGATGGTTACAACCAAAGTCAATCAGGATGCGGAACAGCCGATTGTAATGATACGAATTCTTTAATTTATCCTGGGGCTATTGAGGTTTGTGGGAATGGCGTCGACGAGGATTGTGATGGGAGTGACTTAGCGTGTGATGATGGAGGAACCGACGACGGAGGAACCAGCGACGGAGGAAGTTCAAGCGGAGGAGGCGGAACAACCCCTTCAACCCAATGCACTCTAACAAACGCCTACTGGTCAACAGCTTCGGCAATAGAGGGTCAGCAGGTTTCATTAACAGTTGAGGGTACAGATTGCAACGGAGAGGGAATAGATTTATTCGTTATTTGGGAAGCTGATTTTATTGGAGATGATTCTGTTAATCACAATCCAGCGTCAATAAACTTTTTAGATGGACAGGCAATTTCGACTTGGACTGTGGAGTATCAAGATGATTTTTTTGGTAATCCTGAGTATTATTTTGTTAGTAGTTTGAAATCTGATCCTTCTGTAGAGATAGACTCGAGAGATCATGATGATTTGCTTAAGGTTATCGAGGCTGGAAGTAAGATAATCGGAGAATGTCCCAATTATGTTTGGACGGGGATTCGATAAAATACAAACTTTAAAAATCACTAACCTCAAACAAACATATGAAAAAAACAATAATTATCTCTTTAACTACAATCATCTTGATTCTATCAATTGCATTCTTTCTAATAAAACCTCAAATCACAGGTTATTCCATCAGACCTCCCGAATATTCTTACACCAGAGCAATGTGCGACGAAAGCAACTACTGTCAAGATTACGAAATCAATTGCTACAATGGAAGATTAGTTAGATTAAAACTTATAACAGGCGCATCAGTACAACACCCCTCTGACTGGAAAGATCCTCGAGAAAAAATAGATATAGAAGATTTATGTAAAACCAGACCCCCAATTCTCTAAGTTCTTAGTTCTCATCCCTCGTCGAAAAAGTAAAAATCTTTAAAAGCATAACTCTCCTTAGATATCGAATGAGAAAGAAAATTGAAATCACGTTAGGATTCCTTTTCCTATTCATTTTTGTATTTTTTATAATATCCACAACACAAACTCCCTATGGAATGACTGGATTCGTAATCTTTAACTCCCAACCTAATGGAACAAATGGTACGGATACATTCATAAGAGAAGATTTTCCAAACGCTAACTCTGCAACAGCAACAGAACTAAGCATAGGAAAAACAGCAGGGGATAACGAACTTCGAGCCCTGTTACAATTCAACATTTCATCAATCCCTCAAACAGATACAGTTCTGAACGCAACAATCCAAGTATACTTAGAAACAGCTACAGGGTTTTCAAATATAACCGTTAAAGCATACAGATTAACTTCTGAATGGATTGAAGCAGAAGCATCATGGAATAATAGGACAAATTCATTTTCCTGGTCATCTATTGGAGGAGACTATGATTCTACAGAACTAGACAGTCAAGTATTCCTGAACTCTTCAGGAAACTACTACAATTTCACAATAACAGAAACAGCCAGAAATTGGGTAAATGGAAGCTACAATAATTACGGAATAATTTTGATAGCATCTAATGCCTCTGCAGGAAATTTCTCAAAAATATCCTCATCAGATTCAGCAACACTATCGCAAAGACCAGAGATAATAATAGAACACGTAGCAAACGCAGCCCCAACAATAAATACAATATCTACAGACACCAATTCAACAAATCCAAAAGAAGTCGGAGAAGACGTAACATTCACAATCAACTGGAATGATATTGAATCAGACAACACGCAAGCGTACGTCTGCAACTCTTCAAACATAACTTTAGCTGAAGGATGCGGAGACTCAACATTTTGCTCAACCTCATTCGCATCAACAAACCCAACAACGTGTCAATACACAGTTACCTCTTCGGAAAACACAACAACAAGTTTCTGGGTCGCAGTCTGCGACACGATCAATTGCTCGTCAGTATCTTCTGAGAATTATTTCTATATGAATCATGAGCCGGTTATCAATCTAACTCAACCTGACGGAGGAGAAACAATAAACCAATCCCAAGGAAACTACTCAATAGAATTCAACGTCTCGGATACGGATTCAAATGCTCTCACAGCAAACATCTATTATGGAGGATCACAAAACTCAACAACAAACACGATAGTATCCTACATCAATTTAACAAACTATTGCACCGACGGAGATTCAGACACTGCCACGACGAACAATTGCACCTACTCCTGGAACAGCTCAGGAATATACGGAACATATTACCTAACAATAATCGTAAATGACTCACACTCAACAAGAACAGACTCTTCAAACTCAAGTTTTGATGTAAGAAGTATTGATGACTCAGTACCTCCTCAGATAACAAATGTCCAGATAGATTCCAACATAACATCTGGAGAACAAATCACAATTTCAGCAACAATCACTGACAACAACATAGATAGTGCATGGATATCTTTCAACCACACTTCAGCAAATACAACAATGTCAAATACAACCGCAACTGCATTTAGTGCAACCTTTATAGCACCCGCCGTAGGAACATGGAGATTCAAAGTTTACGCTGAAGACAGAGTAGAACAAATCAACGACACACTAGCATGGCAAGAATTCAACGTAACAAAACCAAACGCAACATCACAAAACCAAACGGCACCGACGACAGCACTACCTTATCACACAATAAAAATCGAAGAATTGTTAAACGCAACAGATCCTCTCCGAGATGTCTATGCTTATCTTACTACTCCCGACGGATTTACTTTTCTCTCAGATTACCCTCAAAATTCGCCAATGGGAAATTTCACAGCTAACCAAACAAAAACGGCGACGTGGTTCCTATCCGTTCCTCTTTCAGAAGAAACCTATACCTTGAACATAACATACAGCGACGCCTACTCAAACTCCTGGAACTCTTCCAACATGGAGATTCAAGTAACGTCTGCCATCGGGGGCTACGAAATTTCTGTAGCCGGTTACCCAGAGGTAGAAACTTCTTATGACTACAATGTAGAATCATATTTCAAACAGAACGGAATTTACACAAACCCAGACTCAATGCAAATTCAAATATACGACTCAACAGGAAGCCTAATCATCGGACCAGCCTCGATGACTGCCGAATCGACCGGAATCTACAACTACACCTATTCAGTCCCAGCAGCACCCAACGAAGGAATATGGGAAACAATTGTCAACGCAACAAAATCCGGGACATCTTACTACGCACACGAATTCTGGAAAGTCGTCGGAGGCCCTTTCGACGTCAGAGACATCGTGGTAGATGACTCAACTATCAGCAATTTAACAATCTCTCTGACAACCGAAAATACAGGAGGTGCAAACAAAGACCTAATCCTGGTGTGGAACCTAACAAGAACAGACACCGACGCATCTCTCGACTCAGGCTCAGACACATTCATGGTCTCGGCAAACTCCGAAAGAAATTGGACAGTAACCCCGACGACAACTTATATTGGACAAGTAAAAATTACGTTCATAGGATATTATTCTGGAACAGAAAAAGCAGGAGCATTTAGACTATTCAGCACAACATCAGGAAATATATCCTGTGGGGACGGGACATGTAATGGAGATGAAACTTGTTCAACATGTCCTGCAGACTGTGGAACCTGTCCGAGCGAAGACACTGGTGGGGGTGGTGGAGGTGGAGGCGGAACAGTAGAAACACCAACAATAGAAACAGAACAGGAATTAACAATTTACAGCTTCGAAGAAACAGTTAATCTCATTAAAAACGTTATGAAAGAGATTACAATAGAAATAAAAAATACTGGAGAAGTAGAACTGACAGATATAACCCTCAATCTCCAAAACCTTGAAGACGCATACTATCTGATAACTCCACAAACAATAACAACACTAAAACCTGGAGAAGTTTTAGAATTTGAGATAAGCTTACTCATCAAAGATTTCATAGGAGAAAAAGAAACAGCCTATATTATCACAACAGGGAACCTCACACTCACACAGCCTTTTACAATAAATGTAATGAATTTTAGGGAATACTATTTAGAAGAAATAGAAAAATTGCTAAAAAGAATAGCCAACATAAAAACCCTAACTCAGGAAGGAAATCTTTTAGCAGAATTAAAAGAATGTGAAGACATGGTAACATCCCTATCTATAAACACTGAAGAAGAAAATTATATAGAAGCAGGAGAAAATCTTGAACAAGCTGACGACTGCCTCGATAAGGTAGAAGGAAAACTCAAACACACAACAATCACATTTGAACTTGGGGAATACTGGTTATGGATTATCACTTGGGGATTAATCTTAATCTTAATAATCATCCTCATAATAATCATTAGAATCCTTCTTAGAAAGTTCAGTGTTATAAATTTCCTCAAACAAAAACCAGAAGTTTCTTCAAAAACTACAGGGATCCCAAAAACAGGATTGATAGATGAACGTCTGAAGAAGATTAGAGAGAAACTTGGAAGTTAAATACACTTAGTTCACAGCCTTCTCCTTCGGAGAAACAAGATTCAACGCCTCACTAAATTCCCCTTCAGAATATCCTTTTGATAAAATCTCTTTCTTAATATCTGGAATAGAATAAGAAGGTTTATTTTTTTTAATATAATCTACAATAGCTCCTACATTCACATCTTTCAAGACAGGAGTTTTCTTCTTGACTACCTTCTTCATCTTACTCACAGCCACAACAGGAACCACGGCTTTTTTCTTCGAAGAAACAACATTCTTAATCCCTGCCTTTTTTCTTAATTCTGCAACCTGCGTCGTCAAGGTATCTACAATCCCCAAAAGTTCAATAACCTGATTCTCATAATCCGTGACTCCCTTAACATCTTTATTTCCAATCTTCATCGCAACATTTCCAATATCGTCCTCATTCCTTCGAGCAATTGAGAGTGAACTTTCTATAGCCCTCCCTAAATTATCTTCACTATTTTTCATACCATCTAATTGAGCTAAGACACTATCAAGAATCGCAATTTTGTTTCCAAAAGTTTTCTTAAAATCAGCAAAACTAGCCTGATTAATCACAGTCTCATGATTCAATTTCACCCTTTCAATTTCCTCTCTAAGTCCCGAATAAGAACCTTCAAGATTATCGACAATTGCAGCTAACTTCTGAGAATCTGCGAAACCAGTTTTCAATTCCATAAAAATCTCCTGCGACTTATCCGCATGCATCTTCGTCCTCGCATTAATCTTCTGCATCTCAACCAAATCCTTCTTCGTATCCTCATTCAACTTCATCAAAGACTCAGTCCCGACAAAAATCTCCGAGTTCCTCTTCAAATCCCCGACGACATTCATAAGCTCCTCCATAAACTGCCTATTCCCTGCAACTTTTTCTTCAAACGCCTGCATCCTCATATCAATCTTCTGATAATCCAACCTCAACTCAGCCGGCTTAACCTCCTTAACAATATCAACAACCTTCTCCGCCTCCTTCGTCGCACCCATAATCTTTTTCTCGTTCTCAACATTCATCGCACGAAGCTCACCGATACTCTCGCTGACATAAGAAAACCTTTCATAAAACTGATTTATCCACTCGACTACAGACTCAATCCGCCCCTTAATCTTCTCCATCTCTAATTCACTTGCAGAATTCACAGCCATAGCATCTCCCTCCGACGGAACTCCCACCGACGAAACTTCTTCCCCCGCAAGTTTATCCGGCGCTCTCACTACCTCCTCCCCACTATCTCCAGATTCAGCATTCTCTTCCTCAAACTCGTCCTCTTTTCCCACATCTGGAGGAATCTGTCCAGCATCCTTTTTCATAAAATTAAACATTTTACCTTCTTTTTTTAAGGTACACTAAACAGTGCACCACCTCATTTTATTTTTCTGCAACTTTCTTAGTCGAAGCCTCAACACGAGTCTGTTTTTCAAAATCAGACACCTCTTTCCTCAACGAATCAATCTCTTTTTCAATTCCTTCCGAATCCTTACTCGAAATTTTCCCTTTGAACGGTTTTAACCTCTCCTTCAATCCCTCAATCTTAATCTCCAATGCAGAAGTATCTTTCCCTTTCTTTTTCTCCTCTCCCACACTCTTCTTAATATCTAAAATCTCCTGATCAAAGGATACCTTCTCTTGTGGATTTTTCTTTATATATTTTGCTCTCTCAACTTTCGCTTTTTCAATTCCAGCAACAACCTCAGATTTATTCAATTTCTTTTTAACAAGATGCATAGGATTCTTACCAACTTTCTTCCACTGTCCTTCAACCTTAGGCCTCAAGGACTCCAAATACATATCCGCCATTTGGAACTGCCCAGACTTTATCTTTGCCTTCGAAAGTTTAATCTCAAGTTCTAAATCCATAGTATCCACCTTCAACTTTCTCAACTGCATAGACTGATATTCCAGATCTTCAATTTCCATAAAGTATTTTTCATACTTCACTAACTCTTCATTCGACAATCTTTTAGTACTATGCAAAATCGGTCTAAACGAAACGAAATAAGGTCGCCCACTATTATATTCCGCATTAACAACCATTCCAGTTCCAATCGGTTCTTTCACAACAGACTTCAAAACATCATCCCCATATTTCATACTAATTCTATCCAAATCACCCTCATACCTCGTCCCCATCTGGACCTCTGTTCCAATATTCGCCTTAATCTCTCCTATGAAATCGCTCAAAACTTGAGAGATCAAGAACAACCCAACTCCCCACTTTCTAAATTCCCTAGCTCCTCGCTCCAATTGAACAAATCCTTGCCCGCTACCACCAAACTTAGGAAGCAATCTATGAACCTCATCGTAAACAATTAATGTCTTAAGCTCCTGACTTTCTTCAGGCTCAGATTTGAATATCTGCTCAATCGTACTAGCAACGATGATATCCATTTCCTTCGGAGTCAGATGGCTAATGTTAAAGATAGTAATCTCTCCAGGACGATTCATATATTTTTTAATATCTATCATTTCATAAGGATCATGGATAGTTTGAATACTTCCATTAAACGACTTAGCATCTTTAGTCTTCACGCCGAAATACTTATACCTCTTCAACATCTTAGCATCCTCACACTTTCTCAAAAATCCTGTCCACTGTGCAGTTGGATCGAAAAGGATAACACTCTTCTTCTTGGTCAATGCTTCCTCAATCATGTCCTGTGCCGCAATAGTTTTACCGCTACCTGTAGCCCCTGCTATTAAAGTATGCATCTGCAATTTATTCATATCAACGAAAGCCCTAATACCTGTCTCTGCAACCATTCCAACAAATCCAGAATGAGAACTTGCCTGAGGAAGTTTATTCAACTCAACCTTCGACTTAAACCGTCTCTTCTGGAACTCTTTCCATCTAAGGAAATAATATATCCCAATAGCAAAACCAATTAGCAACAAGATACCTAAGTACATCCACATAGGAATTCCAAACAACTTTCTAATAAAGAAATTATGCTGAATATTTACATAAGCTATCGAACTCGCCTGCATAGTTCCATCCAACTCAATATTAGAATAATAAGCAACTGCTTTTACCATATACCGACCTACAGGAATATCCTCTGGGATAGTGAGATTCTTAATAGTACTTATAGAGGTCTCAACAGCAAACGATTCTTCGGCCCGAGTAACTGTTTCCCCAGTTTCCAAATCGATCAATTGTAAATCAAACTGAACATCAACTCTCTTAGTCTTCCCCAAATTAAGAAGATCCGTCTGCAATCTCAAAATCCCCCCAGGAGGAACGCTCGACGTCAACGGCTGAATTTTAACATCCAAAAGCTTACCTTCAGGAGACAATATCTTAATAGTAACAGGAATGCTACCATCTTCACCTTTAGAATTAATCATCAAATTCCCATTATACTCCCCAACTTTAGCAAACTTAGGAGCCACAATCTTCATTATCATATCTCTCGCCTCATTTGCCCCCAGCTCAATAGAATTAGACTCAAAGAAAATCAAAGGCTGAATCTCACCAGTTACCTTCAAAGAAATTGTCGTTCCAACATCCCTAGTATTTCTCAATTTAATCCTCACAGTACCAACCTCTCCGGCAAACAATTCCTTATAGATCGAAGTCGTCTCCAGATTAACTCCACCAATATTAAGATAACTCTTAACAATATCTTCTATCTTCGCAAGATCGGCAGCACTTAGTCCTGAACTACTACTCCCCCCTCCACCACCACTAGAAATAATTGTTGTTCCTCCGGGAGTTGTATCTTTACAATCTGCAGAACACGTTGTAGTCGTCTCCCCATAAGCCGTTTCACACGCCCCATTCCCACACATATTATCTGCCAAGAAATAGGCAACATTATTAAATCCTGTAGAATTTCCAGGAATCGTTTGTTCATCTAAGTTTCTATTAGTATAATCTCCGACGAGACTCCAGCTTCCAGAACACGATCTATCAGTATAATTCCAAACAGAACATTTTATCACACTTAATCCCAAACCATTATCCCTATAACTATACCCGCTATAATTAAATATTAAATCAACCGCATTACCACCCAACTCCGTCGAATTCGAAGCCAACCCTATAAACGGCTTATATAAAGTTATTATCTCCAATACACTCTCGCCACCGATTCTATGCAGATTAAAACTCATATTACTATCAGTTATATTAGAGAAATTAACATTCTCCACAATAACCTCGTCGTTAGAAATCAGCGCACTCAAATCATAAAATCTTCTATTCACATTCAGCGTCGCCTTACCGCTTGTATTAGTTACATTCGACAACAAAACTGTAGTTGTGTCCGGTCTTTTCAAACTGATATTAACGCTACTGACTGCAGAAGAAGCATAATCTAAGAGAGAAACATTCCAATCGTATTTATCATAAACCTCAAACCAATCAACACTCGAATTCTCATTACCCGTCGAATCATTCGCAGTATAATTAACCAAATACTCTCCAGCTAAATCCAATGCAAAACTATTATTGATATAAAGTCCTGCAGATAATGTAAACGACAAGTTAATTGTAGTCGAGTTAGGATAAGTTAAAACTCCTGTAACATTCTCAACAGCGACGTTATCTGTAACATTAACTTCTAAGTTGATATTTCCTCCAAGATTTACATGGTTTCTTGTAATATCGAAAGTTGGATAGGTTAAATCAGTATAACTTATCGCATTATCCTCAAAATCTTCCTTAGTTCCATAACTACTATGAGTTAATTCTACTGTCAGATTATAAGTTAGACCATCAGGAATACTTGGAACAGTACATGAAAGATTCCATCGATTAGTCAAAGAGCTATATGTAGAATTAAGCCCTGAGCAAGAACCCGAACCGATAGTTACATTCCAAGTTGAGCTGTTTGTTATATTCGTTACCCCATAAGTTGCATTCACAAGAACAGAGATATTCTGCCCCGCACTGACATTCTCCAAAGGCGAAGATGCCGTCGGAGAGATGATATCCACAATCAATGCGGTAACACTCATATTAATAGTTACATTAATCTGGGTTGGATTCGCCGCCCCGTCGAGATTCTCAATAGTAATCTTCGCAATATAGTTCCCCTCCTCACTCGGAGCCGTGTAATTAACCATAAAAGGCGTCGCTGTATTAAGCGGAACCATCAACTGACTCGAATTAGGACTAAACAGCGTCGAGTTAGTCGTCCCCAAATTCCAAGTCATATTCACATTCCCAGTATTATTAATTATTATAGTCTGCAAATTATCGGAAATCTCAGCCCCTTTCGTCACATTAATAGAAATCGGAGAAACCGACCAAGTCTTACTCGTCGGAACAGTCGCCTGAATCTCAATCGTATCCGAAAAACCAGTCGCTGAAACATTTATCGTTCCAACATAATTATCCGCGGGAAGTCCCACAGGAGCAGTAAGCGTAACATTAATCGTCGTCGAATCATTCAAACCAATCTGGAAACCAGAATTATTAAACGAAACAGTCATACCATTACACAACGTCCCAGTATAGCAATCTAAATTCATTGAACTCAAAACTGTATTCCCGGTATTATTAATCTGCAAAACACTCGAATTCACTTCCCCAGAATTAACTCCTGTAACTATCGTACTAGGCAAATGTGCAATAGAGCTATTCTCCTCGACGGTTATTGAGAAAACAGCAGTATCAGTATCAGTTCCTGTATTTGGATTCGTCCAAGTCAAAGTCACACTAACATTATAAACTCCTGGTGGAGTCAATTCGCTAACATTCATTTGAATAACATAACTATCCACTGAACCTGAAGACAGATTACTAAACGTATAATTATCAATTTCAATCGTTGAATTCTTCACAAAAGTCAGAGTAGGTGAATAGGCAGTTACAAGTCCACTATTATTAATTGTATAATTCACATAGATCTCAGCTGCATTATTTAAATCAACCTTTCCAACAGTCTTCGAAGAATAATTCTGGTCCAGCCCCACCGTCGTCGTCCCATAAGACGTAAACGTATATTCCCCAGAAGTATAAGGGTTCCCGGACTCGTCCAAGACTGTAGCCGTAACAGTATACAATCCAGACGTCGTCGGAGAATAATTCCCGCTGTAATTCAAAACAACATAATCAGCACCACTCAATTCATACTCTCCAGAAATTAACATAGCATCAGCATCTATCTGCGTAGCCCCACCCGACCACGAAAGATTAATCTTCGCCCCAGAGGTATTCAACGCAACATCATCCGTCGCCCTAAACTTCGTCGTCACATTCTTAAACTGTTCCGCAATACTTCCGCTAACATCATCAAGTAAAAACCAAACCCCTGTAATATTCGGATCTTGTTCCTCAATAGTCCACGCGTCCTCGATAATAAACGTCGCAGGTGTAGCACTTGCATTATAAAATTCAAGAATTATACCCACATCTATACGGGGATTTGAATCGCCTTTCTGATAAAGAGTTATCGTAGTATTCTCCCCTTTCGTAACATTCACAAGACTAGGATTCGTAATCAATCCAGAAACATTATAATCCTCCTCGAACAAAGCTGTCCCAAGTGCAGTATAATCATATGTTCCTGAATTAGAATAAGAAACATTCATCGTCATATTAATGTTCCCCAAATTCGTTAAAGTAAAATTCCCAATCTCCCCCGCAGTATTCAACGAGAATGAACGATTATAAGTAAAATTCGCACTAGGTGTCAAATACCACGATCCGTTCACAGGAACAACAACTGTAAGATTCAAAGACTCCGCGCCACCGCTTCCCGCACTAACATTTATCGTCCCTGAATAATTCCCTGGAGCAGTCTGCACAGGAACGTCCACCTGAATACTCACGGAAGAAGCATCCCCTGCAGGAATAGAAGCTATTGGATTTGTTGAAAGAACACTCACCCAAGAACTTGAAAGATTATAATCATTCGCCGTAAGATTCCCCTCCACAAACGACGTATCTACAATGGTAACAGCGTCGCTCCCCGTCGCATTCACAAAAAACGAGAAACTTTCAGAACTATTATGCTGAACGGTTAGATTCTCTGTGTATCTCGAAAGCTCCATCGACGCATTCCCAACAATAATTACATACATATCAGTATAACTAATATAATCCGCTCCGCCTGCAATACTCCCGTCATTATCTGTCCAATTCGCCCTCCAAGAAATTAAATAAGAACCCGGCTCAGCGACGCTCTTTAGGGTCACCAACATCGTTGCATTACATTGCTCACCAGGATACAGCTTCGAACAAGGAGTAACCTCGACGACACTATCAATCGCACTTCCTCTTGCACCTTCATAATCAAAAACATAAAGATCCGGCATCGAAGCGCTTCCAGTATTATTAACAGTCACATTCCAATAAAACGGATACTCGCTACCAAAACTATAATCTGTAATTGATTTATTCACGACATACAAATTACCTGTAGTGTTCTTCTCTTCTAGATAATCGTTAAAGCCAGCACTCGCATTCCTATAATAAGCACTCTCATTATGTGCAGAAATATTTATAGTATAATTCCCATGAGACAAATTAGTGGGAACTAACCACGACGCAACACACTGAGAAACTCCCGAACACGTATGACTAGCATCCATAGTTGAATTACTAATCGTAATGTTGAAAGTTCCATTAATCAAAGCCCCAGTATCATCCCTCGTCCAGTTAACATGAACCGAATAGTTCGACTCCGAAGTATAATTTTCTACAATAGTATATGGTGTAGAAGTCTCCGCCCAAACATCCATAAGCGTGCTGTTAAGCCCAACAATTCCCGTCGTCGGATTCTGCACAACCTCAACCTCCAAATCCAACGAACCCAAAGAATCCGTCGGTATCGTAACATTATAATCGTACCCTCCAGTCGAGTTCGTCGAAGCATTAAAGTATGAGATATTCACACCCTGCACAATCGGAGTCCTAGACAAATTCGTAGCACCTAACCAAACCCTATATTGAAGATAATCCTTCGAAAGAGAAGTAATATCATTAGTCAAATGATTAGTATAATTTGAACCCCACGCATCCCAAGAACTTCCATCGTCACTTTCCCTTAACTGAACCTTCGTCGTTCCTCCATTCAAAGTTTCATCCCATTTCAGCGTCGTATAAGTCACATTAGCTAAATTAATAACTCCTGAAGTATGATTCCCCGAGGACGAATAGTTATAGTTAGTATAATTAATCTCTATCGACGAAACAGGATTATCCCCTGCAGTTTTATCCGAGCCAAACCTCACATAGAACTCACTTTCCCCTTGCACACTCGGAATCGTTCCACCGACCCTGCCTGTCGAAGTCGTATTTACCAATAAAGTCCATGTAACATTATCAAAACTATAATAAATCGTATCATTACCGCCTCCAACTTCCGCCCCTGCTATTGACATATAAGCACTCGCATTATAAAACTTCGTCACAGCAGAAAACCTATATGTGATGTTTCCAACATTCCCACTCATCGTATTAATATCAAACAAGTGCCCAGAAACCCACCCCACATCATTATAAGATTCCGCATCGCTCGTATACCCTGTCGTAACATAATCATCAGTATAACTCATCAAATCCCCCTCCGACGTCAGATTCAATCTCAAATTCCCAACACTCATATTCACATTTCCATCCCCAGTCCCGTTCGTAAAATTCGTAGACGCAGAACTATCCGACGAAACAAGAACACTATTCAACTTAATAGTAAACAAATTATTCGCAATATTAGTATAGTCAGTTCCATTGTATCTCCTAATCGTCCCACCCACATTCACAACATTCGTCGTGTTCGCCTCCGAACCAACATCAATCAAAATCGAAGTATTCTCAACGCTGAAATTATTCTCAACCAACTTCACAACATTAAAGCTATTCGTTAAATTAGCAAAATAATCAATACTATAAGTTCCCAAAATTCCTAGATTTGAATAAGTTAAGTTCCACATTCCACCAAGCGCACTTCCAGATAAACTATGATTCAAACTTGTTGTATTTGGCATAACGATATTCGCCCAAACTCCTGAAATATTATACCCTGAATTAGAACTATCAATAGAGCTAGTCAAATTAACACTTAGGTTAACATTCTCATCATGATTAACAGTTATCTTTCCTGTAGTCAATCCTAAACTAGTTTGATTAAATAATGGAATCCTAACTCTCTCAACACCAGTCCCAGACAACGATTCATATCCAATCTTACTACAAGAAGTAGTCCACGAATAATTCCCTGCGTAATCGAATGTCTTGTTATAATAATACAACGACGCCGAATCGTTGTAAGATAGATTAAAAGTTCCACCCTCACTCCCCCCGCTAAACGTCACATTACAACTCGCATTCTCAATCACCGATGAATTATCCATTGTATAATTCGCAAAGAAATACTCCATCTCCCCTGGCAACCTCTCCACCTCCGACAACCACCCCGCTTTATTCTCGCTGTCATCTTCCTGGTCATAAGCATCCAAATCCACCTTCCCCAAAACATCAATATAAGTCGTCCAGTCGTTATTACTCTCGTTGCTCTCAGGATGCGCATTCGCCGGATCAACTGTCACATTCAACGACCTATTCAACCCCGCCGTCGTGTCCAAAGTGCAGTTCGTAACATAATACCCATAACCCTCGACCAAACTCAAATTCTTCGAATCGAACATCACACCGTCGATATAACACGAAACATTAACACCCGTCGCGTTCGGCGGTGCCGAATTAGAAATATTAATCTCGATAAAAGTCGAATTCGAATAAACCGTCCCTGGCACCGTCACATCCGAAACCGTCAAATCCAATAGCACAATATCAACATTCAACAGCGTCGCCGTACCCAAATTATTCAA
Organism: Candidatus Pacearchaeota archaeon; assembly: GCA_023140635.1. Taxonomy (GTDB): domain Archaea; phylum Nanobdellota; class Nanobdellia; order Pacearchaeales; family GW2011-AR1; genus JAGVXH01. Next base: position 16,533 of record JAGLLG010000009.1, read on the forward strand.
ACTATCATTGCACCAGAATGTCACATTATGTTCTCCATGAGTCATATCCGATTTCGTGTAATTAAAATAACTCGAATTAAACTCAGTCATCGAAACATTCGCCGCACCATCCAGACTAAACCAACAACTCTCCGTCGAAAGAAGATTCTCCTCAATCGAGACATTGAAGTCAACAACCGCAGTATAATAAGAACTCGAATTTTGTGGAGAAACAATGCTAATCACGGGGGCCGTGTCATCTAAGGTCACCGTCCTCGTAGAAGTACTGTTGCTATTCCCCGCGGCATCAAACAAGGTCACATTGTATTTGTACACTGCATCATCTAAAGAAGTAATGTTGTATTGATACTTTACTTTTGATAAGTTATACATCTCACTGATTTCTGTTGCTGAAAGAGAACGGTTCCAGATTGCTACTTCGTCTATTGAGCCGTTCCACCAACCCGAAGCTAAACTGTATGACCCTATATTAAATTCAGAAGGAACAGCTGTAAAACTCACAGATAAATCAGTTACAGTATTATTCCCATTTTCATACATAGCAACACTACTTCCATTATAAACTACTACCAAATTAACCCACTCATCTAAAACAACTGAAGAACCAAGGTTATCCCCAGAACTTCCAACATAAAACCAATAATTACCTCCCTTAACACCAATATAAGTCCTTACAGGTGAATAATCCGAACCAATAGCATAAGTATCTGCTACACTCCCATCAACTTTAGGGTTAATCCAGAGACTTATTGTCCAAGAAAAATTGCCTATAACCGTATCAGGTATGTCAACATAATCTCCATCTCCATCAAAAAAAGCACCTCCACCCAATTTCCCAGACGCCGTCATCCCCCCAGTTCCATTAAATGTAGAGGTTCCATTATTCCCATTCCCTGAGAAATCATAAACAACCGTATCGTTCTCCCCATACCCCGAATCATTATTCATATGTAACAACAAAACATTCCCAGTCATATTGAACACTGAATTAACCGCTTGACTATCTGGCAACTCACTCGGAAAAACCTGACTCGCATTCAAACTATCATCAGAATTATACAAATAATAAGTTATATTATCTGCATTAATCTCCGTCACCGAAACGTTAATCGTCAAATAATCCTGACTCAAATTCGCGTTATCAGCCGGAGTTGGAGGGGTGTTATAATCTATCGTCGGATAAGTAGTATCCAAGGTTACAGTCCTCGTAGAAGTACTGTTGCTATTCCCTGCGGCATCAAACAAAGTCACGTTGTACTTATACACCGCATCATCCAAAGAAGTTATGTTATACTGATACTTTACTTTTGATAAGTTATACATCTCGCTGATTTCTGATGCTGAGAGGGAACGATTCCAGATTGCGACTTCGTCCATTGTTCCGTTGAAATAATATTCTGTATCCATATAACCAAGCTCCCAACTATCATTTATCTTAAAATCTGTAAGTATGCTACTATCTGTAGTTACATTTAAACCATTATGATATATTATGGCAGAACCATTTGTACGATTTACTACAACTGCTATATGATTCCATTGAGATTCAATTATTTGACCAGTATTAGTACTTGCAGAATTCTGACTTCCTCCATTCCCTGTCGAAAATGTAATTCTTCTATTAGAAGTCTCCCAATTATTAATAACTAGATTAAATCCATCTGTTTCTCCATTACTTCCATCCTTATTATTAATAATCGTTTTTATATTATCTGTCCAAACAGGATATGTCCAAACAGAAATAGTAAATTCATCTCCAAAGTTCAACAAAGGATAATTTATTCTGTTGTCCACACCATCAAATTCAAACCCTCCCCCCAACTTCCCAGATGAACTCCAATTCGCACCCGTAACACTCCCATTATTTCCATTCCCCGAAAAATCAAAAACCCTAGTATCGTTCTCCCCGTAGTCAGAATCATTATTCATATGCATCAACAAAACATTTCCAGTCATATTAAAAACAGAATTAACAGCCTGGGAATCAGGCAACTCGCTAGGAAAAGTCTGACTCGCATTCAAACTATCATCAGAGTTGTACAAATAATAAGTCACATTTTCTGCATTGACCTCAGTCACAGAAACATTAATCGTCAAATAATCCTGACTCAAGTTAGAGTTATCGGCCGGAGTTGGAGGAGTGTTGTAATCTATAGCTGGATAAGTGGTGTCCAAGGTCACAGTCCTCGTCCCCGTCGAGTTCTCGTTCCCCGCCGCATCAACCAAAGTCACGTTGTACTTATACACCGCGTCATCCAGGGAAGTAATATTATACTCATACTTCACCTTCGACGCATTATACAACTCGCTGATTTCTGTTGCTGATAAACTTCTATTCCAGATAGCGACTTCGTCGAGGCTACAAGTATCATAGTCATCTTGTCCATTAAATGCTAATGAAATAACATCAGAGGTATTATAAATCGGATTAGTTAATACTATCTGATTAGAAACATTTATTCCATTTACATAAGAAGTTATATTATTTACAGTTGAACCATTACTGTTACCGATAAAAACAATATAATTCCAAGCATTAGTGGTTAATACATCGGACGCTAAAAGGTCGTTGACCGAAGAACCTGAACCGCTATAAACACGAACAGCTAAATCATCACCATTTTCTACACCCGTATAACCAGTTCCAAACTGAAAATTACCTTTATTTTCTGTGGGGGTTCTTTTAGCAAACATTGCTATATGTTGAACCGGTGAAGTATCTTTTGGATAATACCAAAGTGCTATTGTAAACTCAAGTCCAAAGTTAAAATCATCATCATCTGAAATACTTATGTAATCCCCATCTCCATCAAACTCAAACCCCCCTCCTAACTTCCCACCTGTTGTAAAACTCGCATCAGTTACAGTCCCATTATTGCCCACCCCTGAGAAATCATAAACAACCGTATCGTTCTCCCCATACCCCGAATCATTATTCATATGTAACAACAAAACATTCCCAGTCATATTGAACACTGAATTAACCGCTTGACTATCTGGCAACTCACTCGGAAAAACCTGACTCGCATTCAAACTATCATCAGAATTATACAAATAATAAGTTATATTATCTGCATTAATCTCCGTCACCGAAACGTTAATCGTCAAATAATCCTGACTCAAATTCGCATTATCAACAGGTGTTGGAGGCGTAGTATAATCTATAGCTGGATAAGTGGTGTCCAAGGTCACAGTCCTCGTCCCCGTCGAGTTCTCGTTCCCCGCCGCATCAAACAAAGTCACATTGTACTTATACACCGCGTCATCCAAAGAAGTAAAATTGTGCCTATACCTGGTCCTCGACCAATTATACATTTCTTCAATTTCTGTTACTGACAAAGTTCTATTCCAGATTGCGACTTCGTCGATGGAGCCGTTGAAGTAAGTACTACTCGACCCACTACTTGTTCTTTTACCAAGATAAACATTTTTATACGTTGGATTACTAATGTTCCCAGTATTATCTGTATCAGAATCTACTTCAATACCATCCACATATAATCGAATTACATCAGATACTATATCCCTTACACTAACTAAATGATGCCACGAATTATCGGATAATCCTGTTGCAGTAACTATATCTGTTTTTGTTGCATCATCATCTATACTAAAACGAAGTACATCTCCTCCAGAATAATAATCAATAGCATACCATTCATCAGCAGTATCCCCATAGAATAGAAGATAAGCATCTGATAGAGAATCTGGGAGCTTTACCCACATTGCAAGAGAAAAGGAACCTATAGGAAATTCTAAACTACTATCATTCCCACAATCAACATAATCCCCATCCCCATCGAACTCAAACGCCCCCGCACCCAACTTCCCACCAGTTGTAAAACTTGCATTATCATAAACACTACCATTATTCCCCTCCCCCGAAAAATCAAACACATGCGTCCCATTCTCCCCATATCCAGAATCATTATTCATATGCATCAATAAAACATTCCCAGTCATATTAAAAACAGAATTAACCGCTTGACTATCAGGCAACTCACTCGGAAACGTCTGACTCGCATTCAAACTACTATCGCTATTATAAAGATTAAATACAATCGAATCCTCTCCAGTTTCATTAACACTTACATTAACAAAAATCCAATTCTGAGAAACATTCGCTCCATCTGCTTCCGTCCCAGTTGTATAACCAATTTCTGGATAAGTTGTATCAACACTTACACTTCTCACCGTCGTCAAATTCTCATTCCCTGCAGAATCCTTCGCACTCACATAATAAGTATAATCCCCATCAGTTAAACTAGATTTATTCACATTTAACCAATACTCATCCGCATCAATCTTAAAGAAATCAATTGTATCATTCCTGCTTCCTTCTAAAAAATAAGTCAGATTAAAGTTCCCACTCTGATTCACATAAACATTCCATGAATCCGTATCGTACTTTCGCAAGTTACTCTTATAAAACGTCGCGACCTCTGACGATGTGAAATAACGATCATAAATTCTGACTTCATCTATTGATCCATTTACATAGCCTCCTCCATTTAAATTTGCCCCGAAGGTCATATTATAACCACTATCATAAAAACCTCCTGTATTTGAATCACCAGTCTTATAGGCCCCATTTTCATAAATATAATAGTTTGAACCATTATATGTAAGAACAATATTATACCAAGTTCCCAACGTGTTTTCAGTGGTCGCAAAACCCTTTAAAAAATAGCTATCACTTCTATTTCGATACATAAAATACCAATCATTTGAATCATACTTACCCATAGAAAATGTATTTCCCGCACCATCTGCTCTATTCCCTTGTGCAAAAGGATACGTATAGGTTGGAGGATGTTCCCTATACATATACCATACAGAGATCGTAAAATTAGCGTAACTAAAATTAAAATCTGAACTATATGGAACATTAACATAATCATCTATTTGATCTAGTTCGAATGCTCCCCCATACTTACCTGTTGAATTCCAAACAGGGTCACCCATCATTGTACCATTATTCCCGTTTCCACTCCAATCAAACACATGCGTACTATTCTCACCCAAAGCACTTAAGTTATCAAAGCTCAGTGCTAAGACCAATGACGAATCATTAAACAAGTCAATAGAATTACTACCGTCATTAATTGTTAATAGACTCAAAGTAGACAAGTTAGTAAAATTCGCTTCAATGACATCACCATCTATCCAAAAAATTGACTCGTTTGTGCCATTCCAGTTCCACTTAACAACTTCCAAATTTGTTTCATTAATAGAAACATTAATCTCAACACTGGAATTCGGCGTCCAACTCCCATTCGCTAAGGTAGGACTCGCCCATCCAATTCGAGGATTCCAATTATCAACCCCAACACTCCACTCATCCGTCACATTCAAATTCCCATTATAACTATCATTAACATACCACGTCCAGTTTATCTGCCCCGAATCACCGTCGACATTAATCGTCTTAACCACAGAAACCTCCTCCCCATCGCTATAAGCGACGGCAGAATCGTTCGCCCACACCGTCCCATTATACCAACTAAAAACATAATCATCAGGAGAACTATCACTCAGAGTAACATTAAAATAAACCGAATCCCCCGAAGGCGTCGTCGTCGTCAAATTCGTCTCATTCGCAGACCACCTCGGCGCCCCATCGTCAATCAACAAACTAGAAGAACTAACCTGACTAGCATAACCACCCTTCTCACACCTCACACCATAATCCACACTCTCATTTGTCGAGAAAGTCCGATTATACTCCCACTTATTCAACGTACTGTTCCAATCCATATCATGCTTTTCCGCCCCAGCATTATATGCTTCCCAAACCTCCTCCGCAGATAAAGTTCGGTTCCAGATTGCTACTTCATCGATTGAGCCATCCCAATTAAAGTCCTCATGTGAGGTATCACCGTAATAACATCCTATTCTTGTAGAACCTGAAGAGTCTATGTTTCCTGATTGATTTTCCGTATCAGTTAATACACCATCAACATATAGCTTAACAGTTGAACCATCATAAACCCCAAGATAATGATGCCACGCCGTATCCAGAACATTGTCAGCAAATGCATTAACCTCTGAACCCGAGTTTATCATAAATCTTATTCTATTTTCATTCCCAGCACCACAAGATGATGTTTTATTACATCTAGAAAGGATCCAACCAGGGTATTCACCAACTATATATTCATATTCTGTCGTAAGACTTCCTGCTTTAGCCCATGCAGAGACTGACAATTTATTAGTATAAGAAACATCACTTACAGAAATATAATCATCAATCCCATCGAACTCAAACCCTCCACCATACTTACCACTAGAATTCCATGTTGTATCATTTTCCACACTACCATTATTCCCATTCCCAGAAAAATCATAAACAACAGTATCATTCTCTCCATAACCAGAATCATTATCCATATGCATCAAAAGAACCAAATCCTCGTCGAGAGCCGAACCAGTTTCATTGTAAAACGTCGACGCCTCGTCCTCAAACTGTATCTTACATGTCGTATCTTGGAGAATATGGGCGTAACCGTCATGAGATGCAACAGCGATGTCAAGGATTCCGTCGTTGTTTATATCTAATATATCTATTGCAGGAGAAGAACCGGTTTCAAAACCAATATCTCCTAAACCTATATCATACTTCCAAAGTAAAGAACCTGTAACATTGAACACCCAAACGATATCATCCACTCCACCAGCTACTATCTCAATTTTCCCATCTCCATTTATATCACCTACTGAAATTGAAAATATATCGTCAGTAGGTTCACTAAATTCCCATGATAGGTTACCTGTATTATTTAAAACAGCTATCCTTCCATAAAGCCCTACTACAACTTCATCTCTATTATCATTATCCAAATCAGTTACTAAAACTTCATAATGAGTATAATCTCCACTATTACTAAAATCATAACTCCAGATTTGATTTCCAGACTCATTGTAAGCATACACAGTAGCATAATTATTTATCAAAATAGCGATATCATCTTTATTTCCATCATTATCTAAATCCCCTACACTAATAGCATTTACATTACTACCAAAATCCGTTTTATTCCATATCTGGCCTCCCGAATTATTAAAAACAATGACGTCCCCAACATAAGTTCCTATAATCACATCATCTTCAAAGCCATCATTATCTATATCTCCGATAGTTATTTCACTAGCTAAGCCACTTGGAAATGTACTATTCCATAACTGTGTTCCAGAACCATCATAAACAAATATCTCGCCATTCCCAGCTACTGCGATATCATCCTTATTTCCATCATTATCTAAGTCGCCAATTTCATTCACTCCACCCCATCCAGATCCAATATCTCCAGTACTCCAAACTAAATCTCCCGTTTCATTGATTACTTTTAGATACGTTTTCTCATAAGTAGGAGTATTATAAATTGCTATTTCATTCTCATAACCATCATTGTCTAAATCTCCAATAGCTAACTCATCAATACTGTTAGAATTATAGTCTCCAATTGATAAATTCCAGATCTGGGTTCCATTAGGATAATAACCATAAACTATTCCAGATGCATAATCTCCAACAGCAATCTCATCTTTCTTACCATCATTATTTAAATCTATAAAAGCAACTGCTCTTAAACTTCCTAAATCCGTAGTATTCCAAACAACCCTTCCAATCTCACTCCTATCCAACCCAGCCCCGCCAATCACCATCGTATCAGCAGAATAATTAGCATAAAACATAACGCTCTCTCCAACACTCTTCGTTGTATCATTCTCCAGGACCAAAGAAGTAGAATACTCCTGAACGCTAATCGCACTAACAGCACTAACTTCCTCACCAATAGCATTCTCACAAGTCACATTATAACTATAACTCCCAACCGGCATCGACCTCATATGACACTCACTAGAATTACAAATATAACCATTATCAGCGACGACATTAAACCCTCCCAGCGTCGCATTCCAACTCATATTATACCAACTACTCCACGAACCAGTAGCATTAAACTTCAAACTACAGTTCCCCGCAGAATCATCAAACTCCGCAATCACTCGAGTGTAATTAGCATAAGGCGAAGACGGACTATGCGAAACATTCAAAGAACTTATAGACAAAGTAGAACTATCAACCTGACTAACATACCCGCCTTTTTCACACGAAACATTCCAATCATAACTCGCCGCCGAAGAAAACGTCCTATTCATTTCCCACAAGTTAGAAGTTCCATTCCAAGTCATATTGTAAGAATTCGAATCGTTGAAGTTCGCGGTGCAGGTTACGTCTTGGAGAATGTGTGCGTAACCCCAAGAAGAAGACACTGCAACGTCTAGGATTCCATCATTATTTATATCAGACATATCTACTCCAGGAGAAGAGCCGTAATCAGAACCAATAACGCCCAAGCCAATAGTGTATTCCCACAATAAAGAGCCAGTTCTGTTAAATATATAGATCACACCATCATTTGTTCCAACAACTATTTCTAACTCCCCATCATTATTTATATCTAAAACATCCAGAGAGTATTGTATATTCAAACCAGAATCCGAATATAGCCCAACCTGAGTATCATTATCATATATTCTAAGATTATCTGTGTCACCAAAAACAATATCATCCTCCCAGCCGTCCCCATCTAAGTCTCCTGCCCATGTTTCATAAACATAACTAGCTGTCGTAGTTACTGAAAAAATCGCATCCGAAGTATTATATGTAGACCCATATGTTCCATTCCAATTAAAAACATAAGCATTATATCTAGAAGAAATGATTACCTCATCTTTATTTCCATCATGGTCAGAATCCATAAAGCCCACTGAATAAGGTCTGTTTACCCCTGTAACATTAAAGATTAATGAACCATTACTACCTGAATACAAAAAAGCATGACCAGCAGTTCGCATATTTATTAAGATGTCCTCCACCCCATCACCATCTACATCTGAACTCTTAATCTCCGCCCCAGCAGAACCAGCAAGAGAAACATTCCAAATATTAGTCCAAGAAGATCCTCCAGTAGTATTATAAACAGCTAAAATACCTTCTTCCCTAAAAACAATATCATTCTTTAATCCATCACCTTCATGATCAAAAATATGAATAGTTACTCCGGCCCCCAAATCTGCACTCTGCCACACACTATCTCCAGTTCTATTAAAAACCTGAACATGACCCCTACTACGAACAATAGCTATATCATTATCAAAAGTATCATTATCAAAATCTCCTATTGTAATTTGACGAGTTTTAAAAGTACTCACCCCCTCAAGCATCGTTCCCCAAAATTGGGTTCCATTTTCATAAAAACCAAATAAATCCCCATCAGGTCCAACTACGACTTCATCTTTTCTACCATCTTCATCTAAATCCGCAAATGCTATTGAATACCCATTATTGTAGCCATTCGTATCCAAATCCGTCGTATTCCAAACAACCCTCCCAATCTCCCCCCTATTCAAACCAACTCCTCCAATCAACATATCATCAGCAGAATAATTAGCATAAAACATCACGCTCTCCCCAACACTCTTAGAACTATCATTCACAAGAGTTAACGAAGTAGCATACTCACTAACCGAAACCGCGTCCGCAATCGTCAAATTCGTGAACCCCGTCGAGCTATCAAAACAACTAACATTAAACGAATAATTCCCAACAGGCATCCCATCCCTATGACATTCAGTACTATTGCAAATATACCCTCCATCCGCAACCAACTCATACCCAAACGTCGTCGCATTAAACGACATATTCACCGCACCCCCCCAACTCCCAGTCTTATTATGCCTCCAAGTACAATAAACCCCTGTCCCATTCACCGACGCCCCCGACGTCGCATTAGTATAATTCGCATAGAACTTCGTATAATTAGCATAAACCGTCGAATCATCAGAATCATCCCAAATAACCAACTGAGCATAATGCCCCCCCTGATCGCCCTCAAACGGAGTCGACGCATAAGTCACATTAACCTCCTCCAAAACCGGCGTCTCCGTCGAGTTCGACGTGAAAACCGCCCGATACTGAAAAAACCGATTCGTATTATGCGCAATAATATCATTCGCGATAAAATTATGCGTCCCCTCAATCTCCATATCATAAACCCTCCCAGGCTCATGCTGTCTAATTGAAGTTATCTTTTCGTATTTTATGCTACCAGTTTCATAATCAGGGACAGCAATGTAGTCTCCTTCCGACAGGTCGACGACTCGGACCCACTCCGGATTCGCCGTCCCGACGGCGAACCCTCCGACGAGGAGAAGCCCGACGAGCAAAATCAGATTCATAAAAATATTTTTATTCATCTTGTAAAATCCTCCTTGCCTTACCCACAAATGCGATTGTCCTTAATCGCAACTCTTCTACATCTTTTTTATCAAACATCCTTCTCGTCGAATAAGTCGCCTTCGCTCTTTGCTCCTTCGACTGAACATAAAACAACAAATCCTGGTAATCCAGAAAAAATTTATTAATCATCACTATCTCATCTTCATCAATCCCCTGACCAAAATATTCCTTTATCAAAACACAAAGACTCGCATCATGATTCTTCGACACATACCCTCGCTCAATAATCAACGCCAAAACAGCATGATAAACCGCATAATAACATCCAGTAATACACCAGTCAAAATAACCCAACTTTAAATTATCTTTAATAAATTTCAAGTTATGCCCTGATTTATTAATATGTCCCATCACCTCACTTCTGTCCTGCAACTGAATCCTCAAAATTTTGTTTTTTAGATACCAACGAATTCTCTTATCCAAAAAATCTTTACTTCCCACAAGCTTATTTAACTCTCTCAAATTCATTGCATCACCATCTCATAATATTTTAAACGATTAGTTAAAGGATAACCCGAATTTATCGCAGACTGGACAACACAATCTTCTTTTATTTTCACTTCCTTAATAAAATCAGAATAACTTATCTGCAGACAATTCACATTTATCCCGGTCTGTGCCTCCGCATAATCCTCAGCCCCTTTTACTTTTATTTTTTTATTCACAACAAACAATAAATCAATATCCGAACCTTTAACAGAACTCAGCTTCGCTGTTGAGCCAAATAAAAGGACTATTATCGGCTGTTCTTTCAACTTCTTCAAAAAATAATTAATTGCCTCTTTTCTCAGGGACAGCAATTTATCCGCTCGCTCAACATCAAAAATAGAAAAAACAAGAAAAGTCCCCATGTTTTTCCTAACAGAATACTTCTTCAAATTACCTTCCTTTACTGACTTCAAAATATTTCGTTTTTCCAATTGACTCAAAAATCTAGTTACACTATTACTATTAAGTCCTGTTCGCCTAGCTATATCTCGCAAATGAATCTGCACATTTTTCTTTTCATAGAAAAGCCTCATTATTTTTTTATAACCTGTTTTTAATATTGTTTCCATTTTTTAAACATTCGTTTAACTTATTTAAACATTCCCCATTGCTTATTTATATCATTCGCAATAAAATTATGCGTCCCCTCAATCTCCATATCATAAACCCTCCCAGGCTCATGCTGTCTAATTGAAGTTATCTTTTCGTATTTTATGCTACCAGTTTCATAATCAGGGACAGCAATGTAGTCTCCTTCCGACAGGTCAACGACTCGGACCCACTCCGGATTCGCCGTCCCGACGGCGAACCCTCCGACCAGCAAAAACCCGACGAGCAAAATCAAATTGACAATCACATTTTTACCCATTTTCAACAACCACCATTAATTTTTTCTTTTTCTTCTTCCCTTCCTTAATCTTTTTCTTCTTTTCAGGAACCGCGAGAAAATTATCTTCTGAAACTACTGACCTTCCAATTTTCTCTTCCGCTTCCTTCCTCGCATTCCCTGCAACCTCTCCACCTTGCCTCGCAGCGACAACACACTCTCCAAATCCCTCAGAATTTTTATTAACTGTTATCTCTGTAGTAACTTTCTCCCCAAGCATACCAAAGATTAATTCAAGTTCATCCATATGATCTCTCAGATTTTCTTTACCAAGACTTTTAATCTCCCTATGTTCCCCAATAGAAACCCCAAAAGTCGCCTTCGCAATCTCGTCCGTCAAAATAGCAAAATCCCTATTCCCCCCAACCCCTCGCTCCTTCCACTCATCCGTCAAATCCTGTCGAACCGCAATCCCCCTCAACCTCTTATCAATCCAAGACTTAGAATATCCCTTCTTCTCATAAATTTCCTTCATCCTCTCCTGAGCCAACTCCGGATTCTCAATCTCCTGAACTCTCTCATAACCAACCCTAGCCAGCCACAACTTAAACGGCTCCGCCTTCTTGGAAGGAATAGACTGAATAATCCTAAACATCGACTCTGTATCTGCGCAATCGGTCTCATATTCCTTACCATCTCCAGACTTTAATTTCAGTTGTACCCAAATTGGGGACAACTGGAGTTGACCAAATTCTCTATCTTTAACCTTTCCCCAATATTGCCTCGGAGTCGGACTATCAGTCAAAACCCCCACGACATCAACAACAGAAAAAAACCACCTATCCCCAACAAGTTTCTTCCTCACACCCTTCCCATTAAATATTGCTATATGCGTTTCATTTTCTTTTCTATCCATTTTCAACAACCTCCCAATATCCACCCTTCGCAGGACCAACCCTTTTTAACAAACCCTTTTGTTTAAGCTCCGAAATTTGCATCTCAACTGCACGAGAAGTTATTCTGATTTTAATCGCAATATCCTGGGCACTAATCATTGGATTTTCCTTAATTAATTTAATAATTTTCTCCGAAGTTTTCTCCGAAGTTTTCTCCGAAGTTTTCTCACCCGCCAACCTTCCAACATCCTCAAGAGTTGGTCTAAAAAGAGTCACTGAAAAAAACTTGCCAAACTCAAACCCTGGCTTCTTCAATCCTAATTCACTCATAGCATCCTCAATTCTCCTTATCCCACTCCCAACTTGCTCAACTAACTCTACTTTCTGAAATAAATTAAAAATTAAAGGATTCCTCGACAAACTTCTTCTACCAAACTCTTCTTCTTTAATTATCAATTCTCCAGGATTACTTATTTCAACTCTATCGTCAAAAATATCAATCTGAACACGTGCCCCCTTTTCATTATAATCTCTATGTACCAATGCATTTACCAAAACTTCTTTTAATGCTTCTTCGGGAATCTCTAAAATTTCTTTTCTCGGACCAAAACCTTCAATCCTATACACCGTCTTAAGATTTTTATACAAAAACTTCATAGCCCCATCATAATTTGATAAAATATCCGAAATAAAATCTTTCTTATCAATTATAAATACCTTATCCTTCCCCTTATACAAAACACATGTTACAACAGCTTGAGGAATAAATTTTTCTATCCCTTCACAAAAAAACAAAACTCCTGTATTCCTAAACTCATCTTTATCATTCAAAACACCAATATTCTTTAATATATCCATTACAGGAATAACCTTGCTTACTTTTGATTTTTCTAAAAAAGAATCAAATTTATGCTTATCAAACCCATTTTCAAAAGAAAAACTTTTATTTATCATTTCATCAAACAAGATTTTTCCCTCCTTGTTGAAAAACTCTCGAATTTCGGGAACACTCATCTTCTGAGAATTCGCCCCCTGTCTCAAATAAAACCCCGAAGAACACTTGTAGGGTTTATCCTTCCCCTCATCGACATTAATCACCAACACATCCCCAAAACTCTCCAACCCAACCTTCACCGACGGATCGCAACTTCTCGCAACATCCTGAATCTGCGATCTCAGTTTATTAGTTATCTTAATTCCTTTTACATCTCCATCGTCGCTAACCCCGACAAAAATCCTTCCCCCATCGCTATTCGCAAAAGCAACAATCTCCCTATCAATCCAGTTCGCACTTTCTTTAAACTCAACAAACTGTCCTTCCCCCCCCTCAATTAATTTTCTAATATCATCCCCCATCATCGCACCCCAGTCCAAACATAATCCGGA